>CAJBBC010000103.1 GCA_903951185.1 uncultured Actinomycetes bacterium | reverse complement strand
TTAAGAATCTAGTTTTTCTATCCGCTTTAGACAAAAGGTAATAAAGACCACTTATTCCCAAGATCGCAAAATACCATTTGTTATTTGCAAACGAGGTGTTTACCAGCACGCCGCAAAAAATTGCCAGAAAAATTCGACTAGTCATTAACCCAGATATTTTCGCTATCGTAAATAATCCGACCAGATCGAATCGTGGCTACACATCGAGGCAAGCCATCTGCTAGATCCGGTAATGGCGGCGTTCCACTACGTTCGTCAGTTGACCAGGCACGAATTCGATCAGCTGGAATCGTTACTGAAAAATTAGGCGCGGACCAAATCGCTAAATGTGCTATTGCCCCAGGCTCGATAACACCCGACTGATCATCTTTTACAGCTCGCCAACCGCCTCGAGTATGTGCAGTGAATGCGGCGCGGGCACTAATCCGGTGTTCTGTCGTGTGATGGGCAATAGCGGCTTGGATGGTGCGCCACGGATCAATTGGTGTTACTGGACTATCAGAGCTGAAAGCCATCGTGATACCAGCCTTGGCGATACTAGCGAAAGTATTCATCTGACTGGCGCGTTTTGCTTTTAGTCGCTGTTCGTAAAGACCATTCTGATTACCCCAAAGTTCGTCAAATACCGGTTGCATACTTAAAACCACGCCAAGTGAACTGAATAATTCAAAATGTTTACTGTCGAGCATTTCAGCGTGTTCTATTCGATGCCTTGCTGCACGCACCTGCGCAATACCGCAAACTTTTTGAGCGGCCTCCAGAGCTAGCGCGATACTATGCAAAGCCTGATCGCCGATTGCATGAAACCCGCCTTGTATTCCTAAATTTGTGCACGCAATCAAGTGTTCGGTAATTTCCTCCGTAGATAAAAACTCAACTCCGGAATTGCCCTGGTCGTCTGCATACGGTTCGGATAGCAATGCTGTGCGTGATCCGATTGAACCATCTACCGTCAGATCACCCGCGGCACCAAAAGCGTTCAGTGCTTGGACTTCAGACAAGTCGGTTGTTCCCCAGTAACCAAATACCTCTGGGACATCGATTGACTTTGCAATGTCCATTACATCTAAGAAATCTGATTTTCCAGATACAGCCGGGCCACCGTTTTCATGAACGCTGACTATGCCCTTACTGGCTATTCCAGCAAGTGCGGCACTAATGTTTGCTCGGCGTTGTGCCTGGGGTAATTCATCTTGAACAAATTTGCGTACCTGATGATGTTGTTTTTCTTTGACTATCCCAGAAGCGATTGGAGTCTTAATTAAAGCGCTATGAACATCGATGCGGCTTAAATAAACATTCCTGCCAACTAAGTCAGGTTCAAGTGAGTCGAGATTCCAGTCTTGGCGATCAGGCCAATTTGTATCTTCCCAGCCGTGGCCAAGGATAAAACTGTTGCTACTTTCTTGTACGAATGACTTCAGGATCGATAGCGCTTCTTTTGCAGACTTAGTTTCGCGCAGATCTACTCCAGTATCTAGTGCGCCGGTGGCAGATAAATGCACATGCGAATCTACGAAACCTGGTGTTACAAAATAATCTGGCAACTCAATCAGTTGGTCAAAACTCAAATCAAGGTACTTAATTGCTGAGAACTGTCCTACCCAACTAATTTCAGCTTGGTCGATCAATAAACTATCGGCGTCGGGAAAACCTGGAGCATATACAAATTTGGCGCGGATTAGCGTACGCATAATTACAGTTCAACAAGTTCTCTAGTTACTTTATTAGTCGGAACCGCTACCCCATCGCTGCAGACGAGAATATCTTCAATTCGAGCTCCGTATTTTTCGGCAACATAAAAACCGGGTTCGATACTAAAAGCATGGCCATTTTGTAGAACTGTTTTATTTCCAGAGACTATGTACGGATCTTCATGTGTTTCAAGACCAATTCCATGTCCGGTGCGATGAATAAAGTAATCGCCAAGACCTGCGCTTTGTAAAATATCACGAGCTGTTGCATCGATTGATTCACAGCTGACCCCAGCAATAGCAGCTTTGCTTGCCGCAGCTTGAGCAATTTTAAGAACTTCATATTTTGCGTAATATTCTTCGGGTGCTTTACCAATCACATACATCCGCGTTGAGTCCGAACAATATCCTGATGGCATTGTTCCACCGATGTCGACAACCACTGGTTCACCAACATTGATAACGCGATCCGAAACTTCATGATGCGGGCTTGCCCCATTAGGGCCTGAACCTACTATTACAAAATCAACTCGGCTGTGTCCGCTTTCAATAATGGCATTTGCAATGTCACGGCCTACTTCACGTTCAGTTCGACCGGGTCGCAACCATTTGTGTATTTGGTTATGAACATTGTCGATAGCCTGGCCTGCTTCATGGAGAGCATTGACTTCAAATTGCGTTTTTACTGATCTGAATTGAGCCACTAATTGCTCCGCAAGGTTAACTTGGGTGCCTAGCGCATCGGATAGTTTAAAAGCTTTTTCAACCCACATTAAATTATTAACTAGTATCTTTTTATTCTTTCCAACTTTAGATCTAATTTCCTTAGTTAAAATCTCATACGGATTTTGGGTTTCTTGCCAGTCGACTAAGTGGATATCTAAATCTTCAATACCGTGCGCAACTGCCGAAGGTCGTTCAAGGGTAGGGACAACTAACCAAGTGACCCCAGAGCGATGAATGGCTAAACAGGTAAGCCTTTCTAGTGGAAGTGCGTCGTAACCAATTAAGTATCGTAGATCTGCACCAGGAGTTACCAAAAGTAAGTCTTGGTTCGAACTATCCAGATGCTTGGCTACTTTAGCTATCCGATTTCTATATTCGTCTTTTTGCACGTTTCTACGCTATCCGATTTCAGGAAGTTTCAGCGCGGTCAAGAGTCGACTCACTTGCTTGCTAACTCCCCAATCTTCCGCCAAGTCCTTCAAGTACTTAGTATTTTTTATTTTTGTTGGTTTGTCGATATTCTTAGGGATTTTTGCATCCTGTCTTACGGTTACTACTTTGCTGGCTCTGACTAAATATTCTTCACCCGCAAGTAAATTTGCGATCGCACCTGGCTTA
>CAJBBC010000102.1 GCA_903951185.1 uncultured Actinomycetes bacterium | reverse complement strand
TTTATTGTTGATGAAGTTAAAGTTGGCCTAGGTCGAACTGGTTTACTACATGCATTTGAGCGAGATGGTGTTATTCCAGACGTAGTTACTTTTGGAAAAATGCTAGGTGGTGGGTTGCCGTTATCAGCAGCGGTTGGCCCAGCTCACATCCTTGATGGACCAACTGGTTCAGCGTTAATGACTTCGGCTGGCAATCCAATTTGTGTGGCAGCTGGGTTAGCTGCACTTGAAGTTATTATTGGCGATGATCTAGCTGGCAAAGCAGCCAGAGCTGGGCAACGTATTCGAGATCAATTTCTAAAGGAAGTTGAGCGTGTTGGGATTCAAGATGTTGTTGGTGAAATTCGCGGACATGGGCTGGCAATAGGCATTGACCTGGTTACTGACTTGAAATCTTTAAGTAGAGATGCAGATCTAGCGCGCAAAACTATTTATCGAGCTTGGGAACTTGGTGTAGTTATCTACTATGTTGGCAGCAATGTTCTTGAAGTAACTCCGCCACTAACTATTCAGGATAGTGAGATTGACCGCGGAGTTGCGATTATCGCCCAAGCTATTGCAGATGCGAAAAATGGATTAGTTTCAGACGAGCAGATTTCGGCCTACGCCGGCTGGTGACGTTAAGATCCCAGAGCGGGTTTAACGGGGGACTAGATTTAGTTCATCCATTTCGTTGCGGATTGGGTTGTTGTCTCAGTAGTATGTCAGATACTACTGAAAGCAGTTTATTATGACGGATTTAAAAGGCCATCTATTCGTAGAGAATGCGCTAATTTTCGATGGCTATAACGAGCAGCTAACTGAGGGCTCAATCTTAATCCAAGACGGTTTCATTTCCGAAGTCGGGAAGATCGCAAAACCTGGCTATTTAGAGGCAGCCCAATGTCTTGACGTGAAGGGCAAAGTAGTTACCCCAGGGTTTATTGATAATCATTTCCACGCCTACGGCATCGACCTAAACATGATGACTATGGAAGGTCGACCTAAAAGCTTCGTGGCACTAAAAGGAAGATTCAGACTTGAAGAGGCCCTGAAGCGCGGTTTTACTACGGTTCGAGATGTTGCCGGTGGCGACATTGGGCTAGCGATGGCAATTAAACAAGGGCTCGTTAAGTCGCCAAATTATTACTACACCGGTCCGGCCCTAAGCCAAACTGGTGGCCATGGTGACCCAAGAGATGCAACTTTAGATCTTTGCTGTGCTGACAATCATGGTGTGGAAGTTGTGGATGGGGTAGACAATTTAATCCAGGCAACTCGGGAGCGCTTGCGCAAAGGTGCTCATGCAATAAAGATTATGGCTTCCGGTGGCGTTGTTTCATTAACTGATCCAATTGCAATTCCACAGTATTCAGCTGAGGAAGTTCGCGCAGTGACTTCCGAAGCAAATCGACGTGGAAGTTATGTTTGTGCGCACGCTTACTCGCCAGAGGCAATTATTCATTCAGTTCGAAATGGCGTGCGAAGTATTGAACATGCGAATCTTTTAGATGAAGCTTCTGCTGATGAGATGGTCAAGTTCAATGCAGTTATGGTTCCAACTCTTGTTACCTATAAAGCGATGGCTAAATTTGGTCGCGACTTAGGTATGTCAGACATTGCCTTAGGTAAAAATGCTCAGGTTCTGGATTCGGGACTTAAAGCAATTGAACTAGCGATGAGCAAGGGTATTAGCGTTGGCTTTGGCAGCGACTTAATGGGCGATCTCGAATACATGCAGCTTGATGGCCTTGAAGTTCAACATGAGGCGCAGGGAACCCTGGAGTTGCTAAGAAGCATCACATCTAGAAATGCCGAGATTCTAAGTACTGATAAACACGGCTGGATTAAGCCAAATATGACTGGTGATCTGGTGGTTTTAGCCGAAAATCCATTTAAAAATGCAAGTGCACTTTGGACGGAAAACGACGATCGATTAGTCGTGAAATCCGGATCGCTTGCTGGATAATTAGTACGGCTATCAGAGGGGGATTGAGTATTTTGACGCAACAGTTGAGTCCTAAATTTATTGATAAACCTCTAAGCCTCAGGGAACAAGTTGGCAGTCTAATTCGAGCTGCGCTAACAACTGGTGAGATGCAACAGGGTCAAACTTATTCAGTCCCACTTCTTGCTGAAAAATTTGGAGTTTCCGCAACCCCAGTTCGTGAAGCAATACTCGATTTAACTAAAGAGGGTTTGTTTTACGCATTGCCCAATAAAGGCTTTCGGGTAGTTGAGATTTCTGAATTCGTTT
>CAJBBC010000101.1 GCA_903951185.1 uncultured Actinomycetes bacterium | reverse complement strand
GCGCTTGGCAATATGGCTAGTGGAATTCTAAGCACTTCTGATATCGGTATCCCACTAACCGATAAATCATCAAGCGGCTACGTTGCTGCAAATGTAACTGAGTTCAGTAAGTCACTTGGCATCGATGAGAGTGATGTGCGCATCTACATTGCGCTTAGAGAACGTGCGCATAGTCGACTATTTGCAAATTCACCTTGGCTAAGTTCACAAGTACTTTCGGCCATTACTGCTTACGCAAAAGGTGTTCGGATTGACACCAGCCGGATTCAAGATGCGATTGCTGGACTTGACCCGAGTAACCCTGAACAGATTCAATCTGCAATCACTGCAGATTTATTCGAGCCCGTTCTAACCAATGAACAAAAGCAAGCACATGAACGTCTTGAGCAGCTACTGGCTTTAATTGAAGGCTGGGTTTCTTTAGTGGTGGCCGATTCAATTAACAATCGACTCTCTAGTGCCACTGCTCTTGATGAAGCATTCCGCCGACGCAGAGCAGCCGGTGGGCCAGCTGAAAAACTCTTTGCTGGTTTAATCGGCCTTGAATTGCGGCCAAAGCGGATGCGCGAAGCAACCACACTTTGGAAGAACTTAACTGAACTTAAAGGTCAAACTACTCGCGATGAAATATGGCAACATCCAGATTTATTGCCAACCGTTGAAGACTTGGCAGATGTAGAAAGCTATTTAACTAATCAATCCACGGATTTAATTGCTGAACTAAATCGAATAATCGATACTACAACCGCTCCAGAAGAAGACTAATCACCAATGTAATTTTGTTGGGCAAATGAATATCCAGCTAGATATTCTTTCGCTAATTTGTAATCTGGAAATTTGTTCAAATACTCATAAAATTTTGGGCTGTGATCAGCCACAATTAAATGAATCAACTCGTGAAGTAATACTGCATCAATTACATATTGCGGCATACCTTGGATTCGATTTGAAATTCTGATTTTTCCATCAGCTGGCGTGCACGAACCCCAGCGTGAATTCTGATTTGCAACCCAGCTAATTGAAACCGGAACTGGATGAGTACTGAAAACATCTACATCTAAATACTGCTTGGCTACAAACTTTGCACGCTGTTCAAGTAATTCCTGTGAAGCTAATTTGTCGAAGTGTCCATTTAATTCTGCAACTAGCTCTTGGGCGTAACCATGAACTTCTTTTAGAGACATCCTGATTGGCGCCACAATAATTGTTTTGCCATTTTCGCGAAAAGCTCCGACTGACTTCTTGCGCCGTTTACTTCGTCTAATTTCATAATCAGGTTTTGCTGAAATTTTTGTTGACTTAGAAAATACAGTTCCATCTAATTGGCAATCTGCTAGAAAATCATCAAATAACGATTGCTGTTCATCGGCCACTTAACTAGGGTAACTCCGGCAAAAGATGAAGCCCTCGAGCCACGTGCTCGGCCATTCGCCTTCCCCTTGCGAATGTCGGCTCGTTATCTCGAGAGCTTCAACGAACACTGAATTTACGGGGTATTAAGTAGGTAGCGCAATGTAATTGCGGATTTAGTCCGATTTCCTGTGGATAAAGCTGGGGATCACTTGGGGAAAGGCCTGTGAATTGAGGGGTTTTGCGGTGGAAAACTTGGGGATACTTTTTGAAACCCTGCACAAATAACTGGTTTTATCAGGGGTTTTACTATCCACCCCATGTGGACAGAAAATAGTTTGGCTTTAGTCCAGAATCTGGACAAACCCTGGCTTTAAGCGCCAAATGTGGATTACCGGGCACCGTTTCGCCGATAAATCTATAGAAATAGCGCATGAAACATTCGCCTGAATTTAGCCAGCAACATATTCGAATTGCGCCAGGGATTTATCCACTACAACGTAATTCAAAAACAATTCAACTTGGACTTAATCCGCAAACGGCTGTGCAGTTACCTAATGTATTCCGCGGTGTACTCGATAGCTGCGATGGTTCGCATACTGTCGCTCAATTAGCTGAACTAGCCCTTGAATTTGATTTAGATAAAACTTCAACTTTAAACGTAATTGATTTGCTCATTAAAAATGGATTACTTATTTCATCAACTCCACAACTTCGTAGCTTAAGTAACAACCAAGTAAGTCATCTACTCGATGCTCAGCGGGCCACGTACTCAAATCCAACTTCAATTGCAAATCGAACAGCTGCGCGAATATCAATAGTTGGTGCTGGTCGAAACGGTTCTACGCTAGCCCTCTTACTTGGTAATTCTGGTTTTTCAAATATTAGAATTATCGATTCAACTAGAATCTCTAACTCTGATTTAACGCCGTGGGGTTTTAGTCGACTTGATGTGGGTGCGCGTCGTGATTACGTTGTCCAAACATTATTGGAGCGAGTACATCGTGAACAACTTCAAACTATGCGCCTCAAAGAAACAAGGAGTAAATCATCGTTAATTGTCTTTGCCCCTGATCCAATTGCTGATATTCCATACCTTGAACCACATCTTGTTGATCTGGCTGTTTCGTCAGATACCCCATATCTAGTCCTGGCAAGTTCCGATCGATCTGCCCTAGTTACATCTGTAAATATTCCGGGAGTAACAGGCTGTGTTCGTTGTTTTCATTTACACCAACAGGATCAAGACTCAGATTGGCCTAAATTAATTTCTCAACTTGTTGGCCGGTCTACACCTGATTTAACCCCGACTGATCTTGTACTTCGAGCTGCTTTGTTCAGTTACCAGCAAATTGCTAATTGGATTGACTTTAATTCCACCGAACTGAACCACTGGTGGTATTTATCGGGCTCAACTGAAACGGTTGAAACTCAGAACTACCCACATGTCTCTTGCGGGTGTTTTTGGTTACCGGCGGCAACTGCTTAGGTTTAGCTAATTTAACTTCAAATCACGAAGTAGCGTTGATTGCTCTCGGTAACCTTTTGAATCGTTATGCCTTGAGTGAGCCCAAGATAATGAAAGATGCTCTTGGGCACGGGTTACTGCAACATAAAAAAGTCGTCGCTCTTCGGCAAATTCATCGGCTTTAGTGGCATGTGAAATAGGAAGTAAGCCTTCACTTAACCCCACTAAGAAAACTGAATTCCACTCCAGGCCTTTAGCTGCGTGAATTGAGGCTAGTGTTACTGCATTTGCACTCGGCGCATATTCCATCTCATTTCGCTTATCTAAAGTAGAAACGAAATCAGCTAACGTGGCGGCTGGATTTTTGAGCTCTAAGTCAACGGCGAGTTCAACAATAGTGTTCAAAGATTCCCAAACTTCACGAACGGCTCGACCACCTTCCGGTGAACTAGGTTTCCAGCCAAGTGTTGAAAGTATGTCTTTTACAGTTTGACCTAATTTGTGATCACTAGCGATATGTAGACCAGCTCGTAAGTTCAATAATGCTTTTTTAACTTCAGCACGTTCAAAAAATCGCTCAGCACCACGTAGCGTTACTGGTATCCCATGATCAGCTAAAGCCGCTTCAAGAACTTCAGACTGACTATTAATTCGAAATAGAATTGCAATATTTCGCGGCTCAATCCCTTGGTCAATTAACTTAGATATTTTGCTGGCCGTACCTTTAGCTTCGGCTTCATCACTTTGGTAATCAGTTAACGTGACTTTTGGTCCAGCTTCTTTTTTAGTAGCAAGTCGAACTGAACTGGTGCCATCTTTTGCGAGTACTTGGTTTGCCACATCAATTACGTGTTTAGTGCTTCGGTAGTTGTTTGTTAACTCAAATTCTTGGGTCCGCGGAAAATGCTTTTTGAAGTTCTTCAAATAAGTCGAAGTGGCACCCGAAAATGAGTAAATTGTTTGAGCTGGATCGCCCACTACACAAACATCATCACGATTACCCAGCCACAATTTCAATAATTCAAACTGGACTGGACTTACGTCCTGAAATTCATCAACTGTGAAACTTCGATATTGGGATCTAACTTGCGCTGCAATTTCAGGAAAATTCTCCAAAATTGCAGTTGTCACTAGAAGTACGTCCTCAAAATCCATCGCATTGGCATCGTCTAATTCGGCTAAATATGCTTCATAAACTTTGGCGATTAGTTCATTATTTATTCCACTACCTAAATTTCGGCGCAGTTCATTTGCTTTATTCCGATAAACCTCAGGTGAGTACATATTTACTTTTGCCCACTCAATTTCACTGGCAATATCTCGAATTAATTCAGTGCTGCCATTTATGTGGCACCGAGTCGCAGCTTGCGCCACATATTTAAACTTACTCGGTACTAGATTTGGTAACTCTTTATTAAAAACCTGCGGATAAAAGAACTTTAATTGACGTAGTGCTGCACTATGAAATGTTCGAACTTGCACTCCAGCCACACCGAGTTGGCCTAATCGACTGCGTAATTCGCCAGCAGCTCTAGTTGTGAAAGTAACTGCCAAAGTTGCTTGTGGGTCATGTACTCCGGCACTAACTGCATGAGCAATCCGATGGGTAATAGTTCTGGTCTTTCCAGTGCCAGCACCAGCGAAAATTACAACTGGTCCAGCAACACATTCAGCGGCTGCACGTTGTTGTTCATCTAGAGCTTTAAGTATTTTTGACATCGGTCTATTCTCGCAAAGGCTAGTTTGACCGAGTTACCTGCACCAAGTAGTTGGCATATCTTCGCCAAACCAAGCCTGAATTAAGTGCCAAGCAATTGTTGTTTGGTTCGGTAACTGTAGGCCTTTACTTTCACAGGCGGCGATGAATTCACTTCTGCTAAACCACTTAACTTCAGCCATCTCGTCATCATCAGATTTCAAGTCGGTACTTATTGCCGTTGCTCGGTACCCAAGCATTAGGGATGCTGGAAATGGCCAAGGTTGACTGCCTAAGTACTGCAAAGTATTTGGATCTATAGTTATGCCTGATTCTTCAAAAACTTCTCTAATAACACAAGATTCTGCTGATTCTCCTGCTTCAACAAAACCCGCGAGCGTTGAAAACCAACTATCTGCCCATTGCTTACGGCGCCCAAGTAAAATCCGTCCGGCTTGATCTTGAACAGCAACAATCATTGCCGGTTCAGTGCGTGGATAGTGTTCAGTTTTTTCCATCGAACAAGTCCGCGACCAACCGGCTGCACTCACAATTGTGCTTGCTCCACATTTTGCACAGTATTTATGGTTCTCGTGCCAAGCACCCAGTGCAGTTGCACTTGTGGCTAAACCAACATCGAGCGCAGAAAGTTGAGCGCCAACGTCACGAAGGCTAACCCAGCTGGCTTCGGATAACTGATCATTAGTTGTGAAATAAACAAGGTAAGTATGTTCGCTCGTCACACCAAGTAAAGAAATATCTTCGGCGACTTGGGCACTCAATAAATTAAAGTGTCCTGGTTTTGTCAAAATTAAGGAGAGGTCATCGGTAACCGGAATTTTTCCATCATTGACTACTAAAACTCTGGTTGAATCTTGTGTCCAGATTTCAGTTAACCAGTCTGGCCTTGACCGTAAATACGCTGCTCGATCCACTTCAAATCTAGCTAGCGGTAACTCGGAAAGTAGATGACTCACAGGTATGAGCCTAGATCAAATCTTCTAAGTCTTCTCGCGAGAGTAATTTCTGCGGGAAAGCAACAACTTTTTCAGAAACATAATAGAAAGCCGCCTGAACTTCTTCAGGATCACACTGTTTCAACTCAGCCAAGGCGTGGCGATAAATACTAAGTTGTAATTCATCTGCGGTTCCCGATTTACCGGTTTTCCAGTCAACTACTAACCAGCCTGGGGTATCCGGGTTTTCCAAGGTGCCCTTAAAAATTGCATCTATTCGGCCTCGCCAGGTTCTACCTTTTATAACCAGCGCAAATGGCAGCTCTAATTCGGCATTAGGCCGCTCGGCAAATAATCCAGTTTGGAAAGCTTCTTTCATCTGAGCTAAAACTTCATCCGAGTAAATATCTGAGTCACCTGCACCAGGTAATGTTTCTGGATCAATCAGCGCACGCTTATGGTAAAACTCTTCAACCCAGGCGTGGAATTTTGTTCCTCGAGTTGCCGCTGGTGAAGGTTTGCGCGGCATTGGTCGAACTAAAGTTTTTAAGAAGCTTTGTTCATCTTTCTTTAGATCCATAACTTGGCTGGCTGACAAGCTCGCTGGAAGTTTAACTATCCGCTCAGTCTGCTTACTGCGGTCAAATTCGATTTCAATAGATTCAAGATCTGCATCCCACTGCTTGATTAGCGCCAGCTCGTCTGCGGATAACTTAGTTACATCTTCAGTTTTTGGATTTGTGACTAATTTCGCAGCTTCAATTAGTTTTGGTCGAATTTCGCCAGCTGTATCTTGCGGCCAAGAAATTCCAACTACCGATTCCGTTAACGGATTTATGGCATCATCATCAGGCGCTAGTTCCCAAATACCGGGTACATTTTCATGTTTTTTAACTGCGGCTAGAAAATCGCTTGGTCCACGAGTTTTAACTTGAGTTGGACCCCACCATGAAGCACTCGCAATTAATGTATGTTCAGCTCTTGTTACAGCGACATAAGCTAAACGTCTTTCGTCTATATCGCGTTCGCTACTATGCGATTTTGTAAAAACTTCATAGTCTTTTAATTTCGGAACATTGTTAATTGGGAAAGTTGGAACTTTTGAATAAATATTTTTTGGCAAAAGTTCAGTTGGAATTCTATTTGCAGATTTAGGCCAGTGTGAAAGGTTAGTTCCGGATGGAAAAACTGATTTAGTGACTTCGGGAAGAACTACAATCGGGAATTCCAAACCTTTGGATTTATGGATAGACATAACAGTGACTGCGTTTTCTAGTAATGAAATTTCTGCAGCTGTGTGTTGATTAAACCGACCAGCATCCGAAAGGAATGCCATAAATGCTCGGAGTGAAGTTTCGCCATCTAAATTTGAATATGATCCAGCTAAATCCATCAAAGCCGAAATGCGATCAAACCCGGTTACTTGCTTACCTTCTTGATGTAACATCGCTTGGATTCCGATCCCAGTAACTCGAACTATTCGGCTAATTAGTTCAGGAATCGAATTACTTACATGCTTTCGCAAATCACGTAACTCACTGGCTAAAGCCACCATCCGCGCCCTGGCTTCAGGCGAATAGCTCATCTCACTTTCGCCGGCTAATTCAAGGGCATCTAATAAACAGGCTCGGTCTACTCGATCAGTGCTAGCTGCCACCATTTCAAATTGTTCACTGAATGTTGAATCGCGAGTTTCACTCTTAACTAATTCGCTTGCTTCGCGACCAAGTAACGCTAAATCTCTTGGGCCAATTGCCCACCGAGGGCTCGTCAAAATCCGAGCTAAGGCCGTATTTGAGGTTGGATCAGCGGTAACCATTAAATAGCTAATTACATCGCGAACTTCTGGCAGATTAATTAACGCTCCCGCATCAGCGACTTGCACAGGAATATTTCTATCCTCAAGAGCTTTAACAAAATATCCAATATGTTTGTTTTCGCGGATTAAGACAGCAACTTGGCCCCAGTTATCCCCGAGGTCTAGATTTGCAACTTGATCAGCAATCCATTGAACTTCATCTTCAAAAGTATTTAACAAACCAACTTGAATTTTGCCTGGTGCAATTTCTTCATTCTTTGCCTCAAGTGGCGAAATGATTGGATGCAGTTCACGAAGTTGCTCACTTAACGTGTTAGCAGCGGCCAATATATTTTCACCTGACCGTCGATTGCCAGTTAAATTGAATTGATTAGCTGGCTTAAATGGTTCAGTTGCAATTGGAAAGTCCGTTGGGAATAGATCCATATTTGTAATTTCAGCACCACGCCAGCCATAAATTGCTTGGCATGGATCACCCACTGCTGTAACTGGGTGACCGTTTCCAAAGAGTGACTGCAATAAAACTTTTTGCCCGATTCCAGTGTCTTGATATTCATCTAGTAATACAACGCCGAATTGCTCTTTAAGTAGCTCTTGCATTGCTATCGAAGTTTGGGCTGCTTTGGCCGCCAACCTAATTTGATCCGAGTAATCAATAATGTCAGCTGAAATCTTGGCAAGTCTAAATGCTTTTACTAACTTGGCTAATTCAATTCGCTTCGCACAGGTTGTACGCATTGCTTCAGTTATGGCTTGCGGTTTTTCGACTAAATCAAGATTTGCAATAGTTTTAAGATCAGTTTCGATCAGTAGGTCAGGTTCAATCAGATAGTTAGCCAGTTGCTCATCAAGTTTTATTAAATCGGAAACCGCATCTACTGCCGTAAAACCAAAATTAGATAAGTCAACATCTGTATTACAAACAACCCGCATACCAAGTTGATATCTGGTGGCATCAACAACTACTCGAGCACCTGGTTCAAGGCCTAATCTGAGCGCATGTTCTTTAAGTAATCGGGAACCAAATGCGTTGTACGTCAAAATTGTTGGTTCACCCATTTCATCAGCAGTATGAAAACCTGCTTCTTGAGCGAATTTAATGGCGGCTGGCAAGTATGAGCGCACCCTATTTTGAAGTTCACTTGTCGCTTTAGTTGTGAAAGTTAAACCTAAAATTCGATCTGGCGAAATCTTTCCGGTCATCACCAGCCACGCAATCCGCGCAGCCATCACAGTTGTTTTACCTGTGCCGGCCCCCGCCACAATTAATCCCGGCTCAAGCGGGGCTTCGATCGCAATCCATTGTTCAGGTGACGGAGTTTTTGCAATCATCTTGGCGAGTGATTTACGCACTAAATCTTGTTCTAGTTTCATAACTGCACCTGCCGACCCTCTGTTGTGGCGGGACAAAGTGTTCGGACTGCACAAAATTTACAAGTTTGTTCATCGTACTTTGTTTCATAAATTTCATTGGCAGCAACAAAAGCAGCTTCTGAGATTCTTGTTTCAATTGATCGATCAGAACTATCATCATGATCGCCAGCTTTTAATAACTGAATTTCAGGAGAGTCAGCCGTTCCGTTACGCAGCTGAATAAGCGCAGCGCCTTGAACAAACTGTCCTTCTTCTAGTTTGCGAACTTCGTCACCAACTTTGTAGTTGCCATTTTCAAACAGATAAGAATAAAGTGCTAACTGCACATTTTGAGCAAGTTCACTTTTCTTCACAATTTTCTTTGAAGTTTTGAAATCATAAATCATTACTCCGTCTACAGTGAATTCCACCCGATCGGCAAAGCCGGTGATATTTACTTGGTAGTCATTTCCAAATTCATCTGAGATTGATTTAGTTAAGGCAAGTTGTGTTTCTGCCAAACTTTCATTTTCATTATGTTCGATAAACCAATTAAGCAATCGAACTGAAGCGTCCCGAGCCTCTTGCCTTTCCCGAGTAGATTCCCAACTAGCTTCGTAACCTAACTCTGGCCAAACTTGGTCAATTTTTGTGTTTATGAAATCTAAGTCAGTTGGAATTTCTGAATTTTGCAGTCCGGCTGCAATTAAATGCAAAATGTTGCCAAAAATCATTTTGGTTGATGAATCTGAAATGGCCCCAACTTTACGTTCGAGGAACCAGCGCAATGAACATAATTCAATATTTTCAATTGCTGTAGCTGAAAGCGCTACAGAATTATTTTTAGCTTTCTCATTCTTAGTAATTTCATTAATCCCCCACCAATTTTCAGGTAGTGCATTTTTGAATACAGGCGAATCTTTCTTACCTATTTTGGCTAATCGGCTAGCTGCCGCAGTTTTCAACTCTGGGCTGGAATTAGCATCCATCAGAACGCGCCGCAAACTAGAAACTAAACCATCCACATTCAGTGGGCGCTTAGGACGACCGCCTATGTGTTGCCAATCTAAATCCGTTAATTTTGCTTGAATATCCCTTAAGAATCGGGATGGTTGAACCCCGTCATCGTTAATCGAAGTATCGACCGCAGTTAAAACAAGCTTTTGCATCGCTCTAGTGACTGCCACATAAAAGAGTCGGCGTTCACCAGCAAGTGTTTCGGCAAAAGTAGGTGGCATCAAAACTTCGTTTTTACCTATTCGATCTGCTTGCAAAATAGTTTGATGTGACCGAAGGTCTGGCCATAGGTTTTCTTGCGCACCAGCAACAATCACCATCGGCCACTGTAAACCTTTAGCGCGGTGTGCAGTTAAAAGTCGAACTGAATCACTACGTATATCGTTTTCAGCTAATGGTTCAGCTGGGATAGCTTGTGATTCAATTTCCGCTAAGAAAATTGTTAAATCTTTTCCGCCGCCGCGAATAACAAATCGATTCGCCAAATCAAATAGCGCACAAATTGAATCTAAATCACGATTAGCATTTTGCGAACTAAAATCAAATGAGAGCGATCGATCTTCAAGTTGTATTCGCCAGTCTGACTCTTGCCAGATAAAATCTAGAACTTCATGCGGTGTTGCACCTTTTGTAATTAAACTTCGAGCTGAGCTAATCAAATTACCAAGCCGAGTTACTGTTGAAACTATTGAATCAAAAGCACCTCTTGGCACTTGCGAAAGTAGTCCCGGTTCAGCAATAACTTGGGCGATTAACACTGTCGATGGTTTAGGTGAGTTACCGTTAATGCGCTCAGTTTTGCGCAAATAAGCAGTAAGTCGCCTTAAATCAATTTGGTCAACGTTTGCTAACGGTCCGGCCAATAAATCCATCGCAACTTCTGGACTTAATGCCGATGGTTCATCAATAACTCGAAGTAAATCAAGTAAGGGCATAACTGCTGGGTCTAGATGTAACGGCACTTCGTCAGCCGCCACCGTGACGGGAACACCAGCCGAAATCAAAGCCCGTTGGATTGCTGGCATCGAAACTCTCGCTGACCTTACTATTACTGCGATATCAGACCAGGCATAACCTTCATGGGCATGAGCTCTGGCTACTAAATTGGCAATATTTGAAGCTTCAGCACCTTCTGAATCATAAGTTCGAACTAGTAATTCATCTTTATTTGTCGCACTTACAGTCGGGTTTCGATGTTCCCGAATTAATTCTGGATCGATTCCGATTGGGAATTGTTTTTCAATTACTGCCGTGGCTGCCGCACGAATAGTCGGACCAAATCTACGACAGTTAGTTAAAACTTCATCTTTAATGTCACCGCTGAAAAGTGGAGCAAAAACTTCATCAAATTTACGTAACCCAGATTCATCTGCACCACGGAAGCCGTAAATAGCTTGATCGATATCACCAACTACAACTAAGGAAGTTTCTGGTCCGATCATTGCTTTAAGCAATTCAACTTGGCCTGGATCAGTATCTTGATACTCGTCGACAAAGATGGCTTTAAACTGCTGATGTAAATCCTTCGCAACTTCAGGTTGATTACACAAAAGCACAGCGCGATAAATAAGTTCGCTGTAATCTAAAACGCCTTCAGAGTCTAGGACGTCTAGATATTCATCCATGAATTTGCCAATTGCTTGCCAAGTTTCATTTGCAGATTGCTTACCAAGTGAAACTAATTGCGCCGGATCCATTAAATGCGAACGAGTACGAGACATAACTTCGCGAACTTCTTCAGCTAATCCACGAGTGCCAACTGCTGGCATTAATTCTGTTGGCCAAGTTAGCCGGCCGTCATTAATTGAATTATTAAAAAGTTGTCTAGACCTAGCTTCTTGTTCTGGGCCAGAAAGTAACCGAATGGGATTTACATAACGCTCACTTGGTTCATACATCCGCACTAAGGCATAGCAGAACGAATGAAAGGTGCTAATAAGTGGAACTTCGCCGCCGCCTATTTGAGCAGTCACGCGATCGCGCCAATCAAGCGCAGCGCGTCGACCGAATGTTAAGCCAAGAACTTGATTCGGTTTTAGAGCTTGCTCGCCAACTAGGCGTGCGGCCATTGCTTCAACTAATGTCGTAGTTTTTCCGGTGCCAGGACCGGCTAAAACACGTAGTGCACCTCGAGTGTGATCGACCACCGCTTGTTGGTTCACATCTAAAGCAGTGGCTACCGGTTGTTCCGGTGGCGTAGCGTCAAGGATTAAGCGGGTCATTAGGTCTATTCCACCATGTAGCCATGACAAATCTGCGGCCACATAGTGCCTGAAAACTTAGAGATAATAGGAAAACCAATAAATCCGCCCGCTCCGGTCTACCGGCGCAAGTACTTACAAGGTGTTCACTTGAGTTCCTACAGCTCGACTCTGGTTATCGAGGATGCAGTTCTCGAGCGCCGCCTACGTCGACCAGGTGATTTGGCACGTTTTGCAATAGTGCTGGTGAGTATTGCCGCGGCAAGTTTGCTTTCATATTTAGCCCAAAGTACGGCCACAGGTATTGGCCAAGATATTTCACAAGGAGCTAACCGACTACCTAGCGCCCTTTTATATGTAGCTAGTTTCGTTTCAGGTTTAGGTGCTTTAGCTTTCCCAGTGGCTGTTGCTTTTGACTTAATTTTGCGCCGACGTGCACGTCAGTTGATGGAAGCAATCGCCGGCCTACTGATTACTGTTGCGCTTTTATCTTTTGCATCTTGGACAGTCACACAAGTAGATGCTCAGCCCTTACTATTGGCTTTTGCTGGCACAACTGACACCACAGTTGCAGTTCCGTTGAACTTACTTATTGGTGGTCTTGCGGCCATGAACACTGTGGCGCGAACTATGTCTAGGCATAGATGGAATTTTGTTTCCGGAGTCGTCATTGGATCAATTGCACTATCTGACATCATCAGTGGTGGTATTACGACCACAGGTTTATTAGTTTCAATTTTGGCCGGCTGGGCAGTTGGTTTACTAATTCGATATTTACTTGGTACTGACACAACTCGGCCACCTGGAAATCAAATTGCGGACACACTCGCCACTGTAGATTTACCGCTTTCGTTACTACGTGCAGCTGAAGTACTTGAGTCTGGTCGTGGTTACGATGCCAGCACTTTAGATGGTCGCCGATTAGATCTCATTGTGCTTGATCGCGACTTAGAAGGCGCAGGCTTAGCCCAAGCTATTTATCGCTCAATTCGACTTCGCGATGATTCTGGTGGCAGCGGAACATCTATGCGACGCCGGCTTGAGCGAATTGCGCTAAATAGCTGGGCTATTTCAACAGCCGGAATCCGCACACCAAATTTAATTTCAGTAGCTGAAGTTGGTCCAGACGCTGCCGTTTTGGCATTCGATCACTTGCCTGGGCGCCGATTCGATGTAATTGACCACAAACTTGCTGATGCTGAATTAGCTGGTGCTTGGGAAATAGTTCGTGATTTACATGCCGCGCGAATAGCTCATCGCAGCTTGACTGCCGAAAGTTTCGTTCTGGGTTCAGATGGTCAGGTTTATTTAACTGAATTAGAAGATGGGGCAATTGCTGCCAGCGATGTGCTACTTCGAATTGATTTAGCCGAAGCACTTTGCACGCTGTCAATGCGAAGTTCCCCTGAGCGAGCCATCACAGCGGCCCGGTACATCCTTGGCGATGCCACAATTACAAAAGCTTTACCAGCGCTGCAATTAGTAGCTTTTTCAAACCCAACTCGAGATTTACTTAAAAAGAATAAAAACTTACTAACCGAAATTCGAAATACTTTATTGACTCTGCTTCCTGAAGGCTCAGATGACCAATCTGTTGAAATTGAACGGGTTAAACCACGGACGCTGATCACTATTGCAGCCGGAACTTTAGCTGCCTACTTACTATTAGGCCAGTTAACAAAAGTTAATTTGATTGAGTTAATTGGTTCAGCTAAGCCGAGTTGGGTTTTAGCTGCATTTGGTTTCTCAGTCCTGACTTATATCGCGGCAACAATAAATATGTTGGGTGTTGTGCCGGAGCGTCTATCCACATGGAAAACTTTTCAAACTCAGTGGGCTGCTTCATTTGCCACTTTAGTTGCACCGCCAACTCTTGGTTCAGTGGCAATAAATATTCGATATTTAACTAAACAGCGTTTAAATTCAGCTGTTGCCGCCGCAAGTATTGCTCTGGTGCAAGTGCTGGCATTCATTAGCCACATCAGCTTTTTACTGATTATGGCAATTGTTGCTGGCACTTCAAGTGAATTAGCGTTCCGCCCATCACGCACAGTAATCATTGCTGTTTTTGTTATTGCGTTGGCGATTGCGTTTGCACTTTCAATTCCAAATGTTCGTGACCGAGTCGGCGATCGAGTTAAACCAATCCTGGGTCAAGTAGTGCCACGTTTCACTGCACTGGCCAACCAACCACTTAAACTTCTGGCAGGTGTTGGCGGCGTTATCTTGCTTAACCTTTCTTACATTGGTGCGTTATACGCTTCTGTGCGCGCATTTACTGACGATGCCACAATCGTCACAATCGCTGTGGTGTATTTAGCTGGTTCGGTTATCGGCCAAGTAGCTCCAACTCCTGGTGGTCTGGGCGCGATTGAAGCTGCTATCGCTGCAGGTTTAACTACAGCGGGAGTAGATGCTGGCGTTGCTGTTTCAGCAACACTGTTATTTAGATTTTGGACTTTCTGGTTCCCAACAATTCCAGGTTGGTTAGCTTTTAATAACTTGCAGCGAACCGGCAATCTCTAGTAAGTCGGTTGACTTGGGTCGATTTGGTTAACCCAAGCAAGCACTCCGCCGCCAACGTGAATGGCATCTTTAAAGCCAGCACCTTTAACTGCAGCTAAAACTTCAGCTGATCTAGTTCCGGCTTTACAGTGCAACACAATCTGCTTATCAATCGGCATTTTAGTTAGCGCGTCACCCATCAAAAATTCATTCTTTGGAATTAGCACTGCGCCAGGGATTTTTACTATCTCGTATTCATTAGGTTCACGTACGTCAATAAGTACAAAATCTTTTTCACCGCGCTCACGTGCTTTAAGCATTTCATCAAGTTGCTTAACGCTAATTGTCGAATCAACAATTGCATCAACGGCTTCAGGCGAAACTGACCCACAGAATAGTTCGTAGTCAATTAATTCTGTAACAGTTGGATTTTCTCCACACACTGCGCAGTTTGGATCTTTACGAACCTTAATTTTTCGGTAAGACATTTCAAGTGCGTCGTAAACAATTAATGAACCAACTAGTGGATCGCCGATACCGGTAATTACTTTGATTGCTTCAGTTACTTGAATAGAACCAATCGATGCACAAAGCACCCCTAGCACGCCACCCTCAGCACAAGATGGAACCATACCTGGCGGTGGTGGTTCAGGATATAAACAGCGGTAGCAAGGCCCATGTTCAGACCAAAAAACGCTTGCTTGTCCATCAAAGCGATAAATAGATCCCCATACATAAGGCTTATCAAGTAGTACACAGGCGTCATTAACTAAATAACGTGTAGCAAAGTTATCTGTACCATCAACGATCAAGTCGTATTGAGCAAATAGATCCATCACATTAGAGCTATCTAATCTAAGTTCGTGGATATTTACTTGTACATAAGGATTAACTTCTTTAACACTGTCACGCGCGCTTTCCGCTTTAGATCTTCCGATGTCACTTTGGCCGTGAATAATCTGGCGCTGCAAGTTTGATTCATCGACTGTGTCGTATTCAACAATGCCTAAGGTTCCAACGCCAGCTGCCGCTAAATACATAAGTGCTGGTGAACCTAAGCCACCTGCACCTACACAAAGTACTTTTGCATTCTTAAGGCGTTTCTGCCCAGACATACCAACATCAGGAATGATTAAGTGCCGGCTATACCGACGAACTTCATCAACGCTTAATTGCGCATCATCACTAACTAGTGGTGGCAACGACATTGGTACTCCTCATTAAGTGTTACCTACTATCCAACCCTGTTTTGGCAAAACTTGTTCCCGCAGAATCCGATCTGGACAGTTATCGCAAATTGTTTGCAAGAGTTTTGGAAATAACCTTAAATAACGCCAGTTAATTGCATGGTGTAAATCAGCATGCCAATGCCGCCGATTCGGTAAAGCCAGGTGAGTTTCTCACGTTGATACCAGCGCACATCACCTTGGGCTGGCTCACGACCAAACATGCCAAGCACACTTAAAATAACCGATGGAATCGGCAATAGGACGAACGCAACTTTAGCTAAGTCAGGAGTTGCGCCAAAAATTGAGGTCATTACCGAAAGTGAAGCTGAAGCCACTAACAAAGTGAAAGCAAGGCCAGGTAAGCCTGCTGGCAAAAGTTGGTAAAGCTTTGGATAGTTCGGGAATCTATCTTGTAATAGTCCAAGGTAACTTGGCGCGATAAATAAGAACGTACCTGCATACAAATGCCAGCTGTTGCCAATAAATGCTCCAGCAACGAAGAAGAAAATTCCAGCCCGCATCGTTAGGGCAATTACTTTTTGCAAATTCGATGGGCTAGGCAGATCAGTTGGGTGAATAAAGTTCAAGCGACCTGGGAATAACTTGGCAACTACTTCTTCTAAAACAACGCGAACAATTAATGCGATCGCAACTGCCCAAGCAATGGAGGTTGCATAATCAGCAATCGGTAATTGCACACCACTTAGCGCAGGTAATGCTTCAACCATTCCCTTAGTTGCCCAGCCACCTAAGAATGGCGCAACAGCTAAGTCAACACCGCGCTCCCACCATTCATGATGCGCGCTTGCAGCCGGACGTCTTAGTCCGCGGAATGCGCCGGCAAGCAATGCTGGACCAAAACCAATAATGAACAAACCAAGAATCATTCGCACATCAGCAGCCGTGCTAATACCTGCTGTTGCAGTAATGCCAATTGTGAATACCAGCATGGCTAAGAAGCCAGCCAATGCGTCAAATACACCAATGACTGCAATCGCTAACACGATTGCTCCGGCCGGTGGCAGCAGTAAACCGCCAGATTGAATTACGCCAATTAACCCAAGCACCATGCCAAGAACTGGCAAGCTCATTGCGATGGTGCCAAGCATTGCTTTTAAGTAAGCGCCATCAGAAATTAATTTTGCAACTAATGGTGTGATCGGTGAAATTTTGATCGTTGCATTATGACTTGGTGCATCCAACGCAGTTGCAACTGGAATTGACCAAACTTTTAAGCCATCACCCCAAGCAATGTGTTGAGCTTCGAAACCTTCAAGTTCAAAATCAACACCTTCAATAGTTGCGCCTTCATCGTCGCCACCTTCACCACCAGAACCACCAGAACCAGATCCGCCACTTGAAGATGAACTTGATCCACCAGATGATGAACCGCCACCTGATGAACGTGAACCTGAACCGCCACCTGATGAACTTCCACCAGAAGAGGAACCGGCTGCTCCGCCTGCAGCAGCCGCGCCAGCACTTGCAGCTGCTCCTGCTGCTGCGGCAACTGCTGTTGCAGCGCTAGCCGCGGCAGTTACTGCAGCAACCAGAGTTACGGCAGTAACTGTTGTTTGCGCAACTTCTTCTGGTGCATCAGCAATTGGATCGACAACTTCAAGACCGCGATCATCAATTACTTCGGCTTGCTCTTGTGCTTGAACTGAAGCTTCTGGACTTGGCTCTGGAGCCGGCGCAGTAGTTGGTTCTGGAGTTGGTGTTGGTGCAGCCGTACTTCGAGTTGGTGTTGGCGTAGGTGTTGGTGTCGGGGTTGGTGTCGGGGTTGGGGTTGGGGTTGAAGTTACTGGGTTAGTTAGTGAAGGCACACCATTCGGTCCTGCTGCCACAGTTAAGTCATATGTGACCTCTACTTGGCCAGGAGATCTAGTAACTGCATTTGGCATAAACAATGCGCTCTGCACTTGCATTGTCGAGTTTGAATTAAACGCACCTGAGGAATTTGAAAAACTGCTGGAGTTAACTCGGTCACCTACATATAAGTAGACCTTGTAATCGCCGATTGGAACAATAGTGAATCCATCGGGACCGGCGCCTTGGGTTATTTGATTTGCGCTCAATGTGAAATTACCAAGATCGACAAGTGTGCCGTCAAGTAGCTCCAAGTAACCTCGAAAGACTGTCCCTATCGGTGTATTTGATGGCGGAATAACTTCTAAAACGATTTCTGACCCTGAAGTAACAGTTTCTTCAAGAGTTACTGCAGTCGCATTGCTAATCGAAGCTGTTGAAAGATTCGTTGAAACTTTTACTTCTGGCGCTTGTGCCGGTGGCGTTACAACACCAGAGTTGGCTAAAAGTTGCCTTGAGGTATCGGAAATATTTCCAACAAATTTAACTGGTGCAACTTTTGTGATTTGCGCAGGAATTGTTCCTGGAGTTGAAACTTTTGTTGGCACTGCAAATTTCACTGAAGTGCTATTTGCAGACGATTGTTTATTCGATGCACCAACAGAGGTATTTTCGGCAACGACCGTGACCGTATACTGATCGCCTTCAGTTAGCCCTGTAATTAGGCAGGAATCCATCGAACCGCTAGTCACGTTGCAAGTAAATGGTGTGTCTGAGCCCCGCTGCGCCGAAGCAATGTATTTAGAGATTGCCGATCCACCATTGCTACTTGGTGCAAGCCATGAAATTGTTGCTGAAGTTCCTGAAACTGAACTCGTAACATTTCTAGGCACCGAAGGTGCCGACAGTGAAATTGTGAAGCTTTGATTAGAGAGTGTGGCGGAGTCATATCCAGCACTTCCAGACTGTGAGGTTGTAATAGAACAAGTCCCAGCTGCAAGAAACGTGACTGTTGCTGAAGTTGTATTGCCAGCAAGAGATTCACTTCCAACTAAACACACTGCTGATGTCGCTGAACCAAAATCAATTACTAATCCCCGGTTGCTCTCTGCGGAAATAGCGGCAGAACCTGAAGAATACGCAGTGGTGCCGGGATTTGAAAAATTGGAGAGCGTTTGGCTTGCTTTGCTGATAGCGGTAGTTTCAGAGCTATTCGCTGAATTAATACCTGATGAATTTGTTGCCGTTACCAAAACGTGTATGAACTTTCCCGCATCCTCAACTGCTAGTAAATATGTTGAAGAATTTGCACCGGAAATTAGGGTTGCAGCACCTCCAGATACCTCAGACCGAAACCATTCATAAGTGTAGACATTTCTTGTACCTGCCCAAGTTCCTGCTAATGCTGTGAGTGTTGAGCCGACAGTTTTTGTACCAGTTATCGATGGAGCGGAACTGTTAATTGCCGGTTGGTCTAAAATTTCTGCCGAAGCGCCGGAGTAACCATAGCCCGCTCCAGTCGAATTTGTTCCAATAATTTTAATTCTTAGAAAATTTCCTAGATCTGAATTTCCAGTTACATAGGTTGTTGATGTGGCACCAGATATGTCCGTGAAAGTTCCGGACGGTGAACTAGCTCGTTGCCATTGGTATGTGTAACTTATTCCTCCGCCGGTCCATGTTCCTTCGCTTGGAATAGAGAATGTTTGTCCATGTTGCGCTGTACCTGAAATAGTTGGACTGACTGTGTTTGCAGGCAAAATATTTGGCGTGCCAGAAATAGATGCTGATGTTCCGTTAATGTTTGAAGCGCCGACCAGCGTTATAGCTCTGACGTTGAATGTGTAAGCAGTTCCATTAGTTAAACCCGATGCTGTAAAACTTAAACTTGATCCAATATCAACCCACGATCCTGATCCCACTTGATATTCGTACCTGACAAAAGTTCCACCATTTAGGCCAGAACCCGAAACACCCGTGAAAGAAACCGTTACTTGTTGATTATCTTGTGCCTTAATTAAAGACGAAGGCGCACTCGCTGGCCCATAAATTGTGATGGCAGAAGTTTCAGTGGACCATGCACTCGGTCCATTTGCATTTACTGAACGAATTTTGAACGTGTATGAAGTGCCATTAGTTAAGCCAGAAACAGTTGAGGTAGTCAGTGGCGGTGTACCTGAAACCGTCAAATTTGTTATGCCAGTGGTTGGAGTAACTTGCACCCCGCCAACAAATGGAGCAATTTCATAGCTTGTCGTTCCTTCAGCCGAAGCATTTGAGGCAGTCCAACTAACAACCGCCGTGCGACTTACTCCACTAGTACTTGCCGTTGGACTAGACGGTGGTGTTGGTACTGACATCGAAACGCTAAGAGTTGCGCTACCCGCTCCGCTTGAATAGGAGCCAAGAGCGAAATAATACGTCTGCCCTGCTGTTACCGAATAGGCAACTTTTGCGTCTAATCCATAGGAGTCGTCGTTAGAAGTTAAGAGGGAATCAGAACTGCTTGTTAAATGTAATGTGTTGTCAAAGCTTGGTGATGTTGCACGAATAGTAACTGTTCCACTTTCTAGCGGAGAGAACTTGTACCAAACTGTTTTCCCACCCCAGCCTTCTGACCAACCTGAGTGCGACTGAGATGTTCCACTGCTGTTATTTCCGGTGAATGTGCACGAAGAGGAAAGACTTAATCGAGGGCAGACTTGTGCTGCACCCGACCAAGTGTCGCTATTTGTAGGACTCCCAAGAGTTCCACTTACGCCTGAGCTTGCCAAACTGTTACCAACCGCATTCACGGCTCGAATGATCACGGTATAGCTCGTCCCATTTGAGAGCGATGTTCCAGCGCTAGTTGACGTAATAACTTGAGGCGAAGTTAAACCAGATAAATCTGCCCAGTTAGTTCCGCTGTTAGTCGAATATTGAAATTTAGTTATCTCAGAATTGTTCGCAGAACCGGCTGTGAAATTAACACCGATTGCAGCATTGTCTATAGTTAATGAATTAATTGTTGGTGCTGCCGGAACGGCGGTGACGGTTATTGATGTAGTTGCTTCAAAGGACTCGGCTGCTGTACCGCCGGCACCGCCATACTCAACAATGTACTGAGTACGGTTACAGCCATTTTGGCAATCATTCCATTGACCACCGCTACCGAAACCAAATTCGCCATTATCTTCGCTACCGTTAACCCCATTGGGTTCACCGGAGTTCCAAAAGTTATACATTCCGGTACTGGAACAAATCCCTTGTGCACCTGTTCCGCAAGCGGTGGTCCAGAAAGTTTGGCCGGCTTCGGGACCATCTGCCCATTTCCAAATTTGGTTAGTTGAAACGTCGTATCCGTCGGATGCACCAATCCATCCTGTAGTTACAGTTTTGCTGTAAAGAAAGGTTTGTTCAGCTTGTGAAGTAATAGTTGCCAGATATCCAGTTAATCCGTTGAATGTTCGAGCTTTAGCATTTGCTCTAGCGGTTGCCCAGTTGATTGCAGAGCCATTATTAACAATCTCGTAATAATGTCCGTTGTCAGGATTGTAAGCCGCCCCAGCAGATATTGCGCTTACTTGAACACTTGCTGCTGAAGCTGCGGACGTTCCCTTAAAACTAATTGTCGCAATTGCATTATTTACGTTTGTTAAATTACCTTCAAAACCAAGCGAGGCTGCTCCCGCAGTCCAGTCACTTGAGGAATAGCCAGTAGGGGCCGTAAGCCCCGTCGTCGTTGTGATTTTAGATGTTCCATTTGTGGTTGTAACTACAACTCGAACAGAACCTGAAAAATTCGAAATACTCGGAGTAGTGCCAGTGCTGGAAAGCAGTTTAAAGTTTGTGATGTCAGCCACCATTGAATTCGGCATAGTGCCCGAAGCTGCCGCATTTGCTGGATTTAAAACTGTAAGTGTTGGAACTATTGCGATAATTGTTGCAATAAGAAAACGCACCGATACCAAGGTGCTGCCCATAATTTTTTGTTTTTGCCGAACCACAATGAACCCAAATTTACCCTAATAAATAAGGGATTTACGATTCGGGCAATGTTTACCCTGTAAATGGTGCACTAGCCGAACATTTTGCCCGTAGCGAAGCGGGCCAACACATATTTGGCGCGCCAAATAAGGTGGAGAGGTACTTATACCTCAAAAGTTAGTCCCTTTAGGAGCATCATGGATATTCGAATCGGCGTTCAAAATACAGCTCGCGAAGTAGCACTCGAAAGCAATGACTCCCCTACTGATGTGAATACAAAAGTAGCAGCTGCGATTAAAGATGGTTCACTACTTACTCTTACTGACGACAAAGGTCGCACTGTGATGGTGCCTGGCGACAAAATTGCTTACGTTGAAGTTGGCGTACCAACTTCAGGCAAAGTCGGATTCGCTAACTAGCGAAACCTAAAATTAATTTGCTTTGCAAATTAATTAATAAACACAGTATCTTTTTGGATGTTTTAGTTTCGCTAACTAGCGAAACCTAAAACATCCATTCTTCGAGCATGACCGACTGTTAATCGATTTACTAATCCAGTTACGTCTTCTGCTGATAATTCATTTGGTTCACTTGAAATAAATAATTCAGCTAATGCATTTCGATGTGTGGCCACTTGTCCAGCTTGCGCAATCATCTCGCCCATCATGCGGCGACCCCAGAGCGCAAGGCGACCAGCAGTAACTGAATCACCATCGCAAGCTTGTCTAATGCGCTCAATTGCAAAATCTGCTAAACCACGATCGGTCAAAACTTCTTCAACTAGTTCGGCAGTTTCTTTATCTAAATACTTACTAACTTCGCGATAGAAATCTGCGGCAATGCCTTCACCGATGTATGACTTAACTAAACCTTCTAACCAATTACTTGGGATTAATTGCGCATGGTAAGCGTCGAGTGCAGTTGAGAAAGGTTGCATCGCAGTAATCGGATCTACGCCCAAAGCAGTCAGCCGAGCGCAAATACTGTTGTAATTGTCATGCTCAACAGTTGCGAATTTTGACATCTGAGCTTTGTCATAGAGAGAAGGTGCATTTTGTGCATCAGCGGCCATATGTCCAAATGAGGCTAATTCGCCATATGCGAGTAAACCTAAGAGATCAACAACTGCGGGACTAGTCACAACGTTTAGGTTAGCGACACCTTGACGGTACGATGTAATCCACTGCGAAAATCGCTTAATTTGTTCATATTTATCTGGGAGTCAAAATCACTACTTTTGCCGAACTTGGCGTCCCAGACGAAATATGTGTCGCTTTGGCAAACCATGGAATTACTGAAGCTTTTCAAATCCAAGAACTTACTTTGCCACTGGCATTAACTGGCAAAGATCTAATTGGCCAAGCCAAAACTGGAACCGGTAAAACTTTTGGTTTCGGGCTACCTTTACTTACTCGAGTTATCGGCCCGAACTCACCTTCTTGGGATTCGTTTAAACATGCCGGTTCTCCGCAAGCTCTAGTCATTGTGCCTACTCGTGAGCTAGCTGTCCAAGTTGCTGAAGATTTAGATATGGCCAGTAAGAATTTAGGTATTCGAGTTCTCAGTCTTTACGGTGGCCGAGCTTATGAACCACAAATTGAAGCAATTGCTAAAGGTGTTGAAGTAATAGTCGGTACACCAGGTCGATTAATTGACTTGATTAAACAGAACTACTTAGATCTTTCACATATCAAAGTTCTTGTCATGGATGAAGCTGACGAAATGTTAGATATGGGCTTCTTGCCAGACGTTGAAAAATTAGTTAGTAAATGTAATGCAGATCGCCAACCTATGCTTTTCTCGGCCACTATGCCAAGTCAGATTGTTTCGCTGGCCAAGCGATATATGACTCAGCCAACTCACATTCGCGCAGTTGATCCAGATAGTGATTCATCTCTTGTTGATGCAATTGAGCAGCATGTTTGGCGCTGTCATCAAATGGATAAACAAGAACTAGTCGCTCGGATTTTGCAAGCCGAAGGTCGCGGTCTAACTATTGTTTTCTGTCGCACAAAACGTGTCGCTAGTTCATTAAGCGACGACTTAGCTGGTCGCGGTTTTGCTGTTGGCTCAGTACACGGTGACCTTGGCCAAGGTGCGCGTGAACAAGCGTTGCGGGCATTCCGCGCAGGCAAAATCGATATTTTAGTAGCTACTGATGTGGCTGCTCGCGGTATCGATGTAGCGGATGTAACGCACGTAATTAATTACGAATGTCCAGATGATGAAAAAACTTATACACACCGAGTCGGTCGAACCGGTCGAGCTGGAAACTCGGGCGTTGCAATCACACTTGTTGATTGGCAAGACATAAATCGCTGGCAAATGATCAACCGAGCACTGGGCTTACCATTCCATGACCCAATTGAAACTTACTCATCAAGTGAACATATCTACACTGGTTTAAACATTGCTAAGTCAGTTACTGGAAAATTACCAACCGCTAAGCGTGAGCGTTCTGGATTAGATTCAGAAAAAATCGAAGACTTAGGTGAAACTGGAACGCATAAGAATAAGAAGCCAAAATCAACTAATTCTTCTGCCAGGCTTGCGGCTAAAAAAGATTTGCCGAGAAAAGATGCTCCTAAAAAGGAAACTGAAAAAGTCGAAGCTGCCGCGCAAAAGCGTGAACCACGTGAAAAGCGTGAGCGGACCCGCACTCGTAAAAGTAATTAACTTTAGTTAGCCGCTTTAGCAAGCTGCCAAGTTTCAACTAATCGATCAAACATTATTTGCCCAATCTCAGTTGCATTCTTACCAACTAACTCTTCAGGAAATATTGGTCGACCGATATTTAAATGAATAACCGGTCGCTTAGACCAACGCGTTAACGCCAAGATAATACTTTTAGCAACAGTACCTGAACCAAGTTTTCGACTGTCGTGATGAGCAATTGGAATAATCGGCATTAGTCGAGACTTTGCTAAAGCAACTGCACCTGGACGCCAAGGTCGAGGTGAAGCGTCTGCATTTATTTTCACATCGCCTTCTGGATAAATAAGTACACACTCATCGTTATCTAATGCGCGAAGTGCGTCACGATATGCGCTTCGACCATCATGTTGATCAACGGGAATTACTCCGCTGCCTTCAACAATTTTTCGGGTGAAGGAATAATTCCAAACATCTGAAGTACCAATCGGGCGAATGTGCCGAGTGTGTGTACAGCTCTCTTTACAAGCAACATCAACGGTGTAACCCAACTTATGTAATGAACCTAAAGTGACAATCACATCAACAACCGTCGTGTGATTCATAATCAACATCCCTGGGCCAGATTTGCCGAGCGCCACTAAATGCTCAGCACCAGTGATGATGGTTCGAGTAAGGCGCTTATTGAGGGTGGCTAAAAAAGTTCCCGGCTTGGCTTCAAACATTAGTAACCTGCCACCAAATTGCTCGGGCAAAGACCAATTATTCGGCCATTGATATTTGATTTAGCCAACCTGAAATTGTGCTTGCCACCGGACATGAACTTAAGCCTATTTGAATAAAAGTTAGTCAGCCCATTGTGAAAATCTGTTGATATTTCTATCCCTGCAAGTACTTAGCGGAGTTGGGCGAACCAGAAAAGCCTTAAATCTAGGGTAACTTTGGATGGTGACTACAACTCAAACTCGCATATATCTGGCTCGGTTAGCCAGTACTGCCGTATTTGATCCAGCCGGTGATCAAGTAGGCAAAATTCGCGATGTCGTAGTAACTGACCGAGCAACTGGACGCGCACCTTCTGTTTTAGGTTTTGTTGTTGAAGTTGCTCCACGCCGCAAGATTTTTGTGCCTATGTCAAGGATTAATTCAATTGATTCAGGCGCAGTTGTGACCAGTGGTGTAGTTAATCTTCGCCGCTTTGAACGACGAGCTGGTGAAAAACTTGTTATTGCAGAATTATTAGATCGAAATGTGACTTTACTTGGCTCAACTAAGAAAGCAACAGTACAAGACATTGCAATGACTCAAGAACGCACTCGTGATTGGGTTGTTTCTCGGTTATTCATTCGTCATGCTGCCCCAGGTTTTGGTCGACGTGGTTCAACTGAAAATCTTGATTGGAACGAAGTTTCCGGGTTATTTCTAGAATCTGCTGATCAAGCTGTTGATTCACTTCTTGCGTCAATCGAAGAAATGCGCCCAGCTGATTTAGCGAACATGTTACAAGAATTGCCAAGTAAGCGACGCCTTGAATTAGTTAGTGGTTTGGATTTAGAAAAACTAGCTGACGTGTTTGAAGAATTACCTGAAGACGATCGCGTTGAAATTATGTCGGCGATGGGATTAGATCGAGCCCGTGAAGTTTTGGAAGAAATGGATCCAGACGACGCTGCAGATCTATTAAGTGAATTACCACCAGAACAAGCTGAAGAATTTCTCGAAGCAATGGAACCGGATGAAGCTGAAGATCTTCGCCGCCTACTTTCCTATGACGACTTTTCAGCTGGCGGCATGATGACTACAGAACCGGTAATCCTTGGCCCGGACTCAACTATTGCTGAAGCTCTAGCCCAAGTGCGTGTACCTGAACTCTCCCCGGCATTAGCTTCACAGGTTTATGTTGTGCGGCCACCGCTTGAAACTCCAACTGGAAAATACTTAGGTGTGGCACATGTTCAGCGACTACTACGTGAACACCCAGGAACACTAGTTTCAAGTGCACTTGATACTTCACTTGAACCAATCGGTCCAAGTGCTCCGCTTGGTCAAGTTGCGCGGTATTTCGCAACTTACAACTTGGTGGCATTACCGGTTGTAGACGAGAATGATCATTTGATCGGGGCGGTGACGATTGATGACGTTATCGACCACATGTTGCCAGAGGATTGGCGCGACAAAGAACTAGATGAGGAGGGCTGATTATGGCACGCAAAGAACGACGTGGTCCACGATTGGATCAGCCTCTAGTACGTAGTCGCTCACTGCGACCAACTGTTGATTCTGAAGCAGCTGGTCGAGTAAGTGAACGAGTTGCCCGGTTCTTAGGTTCCTGGCGGTTCTTAGGTTGGATGACTTTAGTAATTGCCGGTTGGTTAGTTTGGAATCAATTTGCGCCAGCTGATTTACGGATAGATCCATTCCCGTTTTTATTTTTAACTTTGGCATTGTCGCTACAAGCTTCATACGCTGCCCCGCTAATTTTGCTTGCCCAAAATCGTCAAACTGACCGTGATCGCGTGCAGTACAAAGAGGACCGTGAACAAACTTTACGGTTAATGGCTGATTCTGATTACTTAACTCGAGAAATTGCTGCCTTACGTATCGCTATGGGTGAAGTGGCTACTCGTGATTACTTAAGAAGCGAAATCCGTTCACTTCTGGAAGAATTCAATGAGTTACTAAAAGGCGAAAAAGAATTATCAGAAGATGACTCTAACGAACCTAAATCTAAAAATTAATTTCAACATTTGACTCTGGAGTATTTGTGAGCGTATCCCGCGAAGCAGTTGACGCTGCATTAGCAACCGTTATTGACCCTGAAATCCGCCGACCTATCACTGAAGTGGATATGGTCAAAGATGTAAAAATTGATGGTGGAACAGTAACTGTTTCCGTTTACCTCACAATCGCCGCTTGCCCAATGCAAGACAAAATTGTCGGCGGCGTAAAAGATGCAGTAAGTAAAGTCCGGGACGTAACTGCTGTCGAAGTTGAACTAGATGTGATGAGCCCAGAACAGCGCACTGCCCTTCGTGAAAAACTACAAGGGCCAACTAAAGAAATTCGCTTTAACCAGCCTGGTAATTTAACTCGAATCTACGCCATTGCCTCAGGTAAAGGCGGAGTTGGTAAATCATCAGTGACCACGAACTTAGCTGCCGCTATGGCCGCGCAAGGCTTAGCAGTTGGCATTTTAGATGCAGATATTTACGGACATTCAATTCCGGACATGCTGGGTATTACCGAAGCACCGTTAAAAGTTGAAAACATGATCATGCCACCACAGGGTCATGAAGTGCGCGTGATGAGTATGTTGGCATTGAAACCTCAGGGTCGCCATGAGCCAGTAGCCATGCGTGGACCGATGTTACATCGCTACCTTGAATCATTCTTGTCTGAAGTTTGGTGGGGCGACTTAGACGTTTTACTACTTGACTTGCCGCCAGGTACTGGTGACATCGCGATTTCAACTGCACACTTACTTCCGCAAAGCGAATTAATTATTGTCACTACGCCACAAGCTGCCGCAGCAGATGTTGCTGTGCGTGCAGGTATGTTGGCTCCGCAACTTAAACAACGAGTAGCTGGCGTTATTGAAAATATGTCAGCGTTTGCTTGTCCACATTGTGGTGAGCCAATTGACATGTTCGGTGCTGGCGGCGGACAAATGGTTGCTGAAACGCTAACTAAAAACATTAGCCAAGAGGTTTCACTACTTGGAAAAATCCCGTTCGATCCAAAACTTCGTTCTGGCGGCGACAATGGTCAGCCGATTGTTTTATCGGATCCAGATTTACCAGCAGCTAAAGCGCTAATTGAGATTGCCAGTAAATTAGGCACCAGGCCGCGCGGTTTAGTTGGGATGAATTTAGGCGTTACCCCGAATCGCAATTAATTAAGTTGCGTCCGGATCGTAAACAACTTTAACTTCTGGCATATTTGCTGGTTTATTTGTATCGCTTAAAAGTCCACGTGGAGTTAATCCTTTTAGGTCATTAGCGATATCAGAGAAGCCGGCTACGTCTGCTGACTTTTTCAAATCTGCTGTGGCCACACTTGCTTGTGCTCGTATTGCGTTAACCCACTTACTAAATTGGGTTGCCATCTCTGGCAAACGATCTGGACCAAAGACTATTAACGCAACCATGGCAATAACTAATAACTCTGGTAACCCGATATCGAACATGTGTTAACTCTATCTAGTTAGTTATCTATTTAGTTATTGGCTAGTTTCAGAACCTAAAACAACGCTTATCACGTCGCCGTTATCAAGTTTGAGCTGCACAGTGTCACCAGGTGCTTTCGCTCTAATTCGAACCACTAATTCAGCCCCATCGGATACTGACTGACCATCAATAGCGACGATCACATCGCCACCTTGTAAATCTGTGGTTGAAGCAGGCCCACCTTCAACAACGGATGAAACTAATGCGCCTTTACCTTCAAAAGCCATATCAAGTTGTACGCCAATAACTGGGTAGCTCGAAGTACCTGAATTGATTAACTCTTCAGCAACTCGCTTTGCCTGATTAATCGGGATTGAAAATCCGAGTCCAATACTTCCGCTTTGACTTGATGAAGATGAACTCAATGTGGCAATTGCTGAATTGATCCCAATTACTTGGCCTTGTGCGTTAACTAGCGGACCACCAGAATTACCTGGATTAATCGCTGCATCCGTTTGGATTGCATTGATGAATGAGGATTCGCCATCACCGCCGGCGGTAACTGGCCTATTTAGTGCGGAGATAATTCCACTTGTTACTGTTCCACTTAAACCAAGAGGTGAACCAATCGCAATTGCTAAGTCGCCGACAACTACATCATCAGAATCACCAAGTGCTGCAACTGGTAAATCTCCACGTTCAACCCTTAGTACAGCTAAATCGTAAGACTCATTAGTTCCCACAACTGTTGCCGGAGCTTCAGATTGATCCTGAAACGAAACAGTAATAGTTGCTCCACTACCGGCACCAGTGACTACGTGATTATTTGTTAAAACATAAGATTCGGTTGAATTACTTTGAATTAAGAAACCTGAGCCAGTTCCTTGGCCGCTTGTTGACTCAACAGAGATTGAAACAACTGTTGGTAAAACTGACTTTGCAATACCGGCAATTGAATCATCTGGCCGCGGTGAAGTATCGCCACTTTCGGCTGGCAAAGTGATTGACTGATTTGGTTTCAGATTCAAATAACTTGCACCGGCAAATCCTGCTGTGCCAGCCAATAAACCACTGACTGTGCCAGCTACTATTGCCATCTTCAAGCCGGATTTCTTGCGCTCATTCTTAGAGGCCATATCTGGTCGGTCACTTGATGTACTTGAGTAAATCCAAGTTGGCGGGCCAGCTGGATTAACTGGGCTCTGCTCATTCTCGGTTTGGTCAGTCATTTTCAAATTCCTCTAAGGCCAGCGGTATCTAATAAGTCTTACTCAAATATTGAGCCAAAAATACCAACTAGCCAAATCGGGGACCAATCTTCATGAAATTTCAAGTGAGGCCTTACGCTTACTTCATGGCACCTACCGATCCGCGCATATTGGCAATACATCGAGCTTCCTGTGATTACGCTGAGGGCTGGAGTGGTGAAGATGGTATTCGCGCACATGCTCGAGCAAAAGCTGCTGAAATTGGTTGCGTTGCCGTAAGCCCAGGTGCCGGCGCTGTTCTTAGAACTTTTGCTGCAGCAATTGATGCCAAGAATGTTGTTGAAATTGGCACTGGTGCTGGCGTATCGGCACTGTGGTTACTTGAAGGAATGAATTCAGAAGGAATTCTGACCAGCATTGATAATGAAGCTGAACACCAACTAATCGCCAAAGATGCGATTTCACAAGCCGGAATTTCCTCAAATCGTGTTCGCTTAATCCACGGTAATTCACAAGAAGTTATTGATCGACTCACTGAGTCTGCCTACGACTTAGTTTTAATCTCTGGAAAACCACTTGAACTTAGTGCTCATTTAGAACGGGCGCAAAAACTATTGCGGCCAGGTGGGCTATTAATAATTGATCGTGCACTTTGGAATGACAAACTAGCTGATCCCGCTCAGCATGATCCAGAAACATCTGCAATCCGCGGTGTAGTTGAAAACCTTGCTTTAAATGAAGATTTAATTGGAGCTTTATTACCTGTTGGCGGCGGGCTATTAGTTGCTGTCAAAAAATAAGTTTCAGTTCTTAACTTAAAAACAAAAAGCGGGCCGTAGCCCGCTTTTTGTTTTAGTAATACTTCTAAATTTACTTCTTTGGCATTGCGGCAACAGTATCTTTTAACACTGCACCTAAATCTTTTACTTCTTGCGCGTTTAACTCAACAACTAAACGTCCGCCGCCTTCAAGTGGCACACGTAATACATATCCGCGGCCTTCTTTTGGACATTCCATTGGGCCGTCACCCGTACGAGGCTTCATTGCCGCCATGTCGGTCCCTTTCATAGGTCTTAACTTCACTGTTTTGAACTATCTCTATTATCTCGCATGAATTTAAATGCGCGAAATCGTAGTGCTAATCCTTGAATTTAGTAGGCCTAAATGCAGCCAAATGTGAATTGACTTATTAAGAATTTGTACTTGCTATTTTTGCAAATTTTTCTAATGATTTTTGAACACCAAAAACAAAAAATGGTCGAAGAATTTTAAAACCAACTAGGCCAATAACTCCAAGTGGAAGATCTAGATCCTCAATCCAAATGAAATTACTTGTTTGTTGATCGATACTTTCAACTTGAAAACTTCCAGTGCCACGCACAACTCGACCGGTATGTAAAACATCGCAGCGAAATGGCGGTTCCCAGCGCGTTATTTCCATTGTGTCTAAGAAACCAATTGGACCAATGCCAGTAAAAGCAGCGATTTTGCCCCCGATACTGTTGCCCTCACCGGTTACTTTGGTGCCAAGCATCCAGTCACTCTGACTTGCCCAATTTGTGATTTGTTCCCAGACGACTTGGGCCGGTGCGTTAACTCGAACTGTTAGTTGAATATGTTCCATTTTCGTTTTTGCGAGTTAACCGCGTAGCCAACTCAAAACTAATTCTTCACATGAAATTAACTGGGCTAGTGGGACATGCTCATGTCTAGCGTGAGCTACAGCTGGGTTACCAGGTCCCATATTTACCGCTGGAACTCCCATTGCTGAAAAACGTGCAACATCTGTCCAGCCAAATTTAGGTGCTACTTTGCCATCTACCATTTTGATCAAACTTTGTAATGCTGGGCGATCAAGTCCTGGCAATGCGCCAGCAACATTGTCAAGAACTGTTACTTCGTAATTCTTGAAAAATTCCTTCACAAAATTTTCAGCTTCAGCTGCTGAGCGGTTTGGTGCATAGCGAAAGTTAACTTCTAATAATCCTTCATCTGGAATTATATTTCCGGCTACGCCACCAGAAATTGCTACCGCATTTAGACCCTCACGGTATTCAAGTCCGTCAATTTCAACTGATAAAGACTTGTATTCAGAAAGTAACTTTAAAGCTTCAGCCAGTTCATGGATAGCATTCTTACCCATCCATGCGCGTGCGCTATGCGCACGGATACCTGAAGTTCGAATTTCAGCCCGCATAGTTCCTTGGCAGCCTGCTTCGATATTTGCATTTGATGGTTCTAGCAAAATGGCAATGTCCGCAGCTAACCATTCGGGTTTTTGCGCAGCAATTTTAGTTAGTCCATTGCGCGTGCTTTCTATTTCTTCACATTCGTAAAAAATGTAAGTCACATCAAAAACAGGTTCTTGGATAGTTACAGCAGCCCGCAGTGCTACCGCGACGCCACCTTTCATATCGCAGCCGCCAAGACCGAAAAGCACATCTTCAGATAAAGTGCTGCCTTCAACAGGAAGTTGCTGGCCTGCGGAAAGGAAAACGGCTTTGTCATTATTAGCCACTGGGACTGTATCCAGATGGCCAGCAATGATCACCCGAGAATCTCGACCTAAATTAGTTCTCGCGATTACGTTGTTATTTAGTCGCTCTACAGTTAACCAACTGCAAGCACTTAATTCAGCTTCGACTAAGTCAGCGATCTGTGCTTCATTGCCTGAAACACTAGGGATATCAATTAACTGAGCAGTCAAAGTGACTACATCGGCGTGCGGATTAAGCAGTTTTTGGGTCACACGACTACGGTAGTGCTGTTGGACTTTTAATGTAAACCGAGCAACACGAATGAGGGAAAAATGACCAATATGTCGGCATCCGCAATTGGCCTAGCCACCTTTAGCGGTGAAACACTGCTTGATGTTTGGTATCCAAAACCAGTGCTCAGTACAAAGCCAGCAGATGTGTCTGGACTTAATGCCGATGGAAAACTCAATGAAGTTATCCGGCAAGTGACAACTCGAGTAATCACAACCACAATTACTGACCTATCTGCTGCCCCAGTGGATGCGGCTGATGTCTACCTGCGGCTACATTTACTCTCCCATCGCTTAGTAAAACCGCATGCTATTAATTTGGACGGTATTTTTGGTTTACTGCAAAATGTTGCTTGGACTTCTTCTGGGCCAGTGACAATCGCTAATTTAACTGAAGTTCAACTCCAATCTCGAGTACACGGTCAGCCGTTTCACATCTACAGCGTTGATAAGTTTCCACGCATGGTTGATTATGTTGTGCCAAGTGGAGTGCGAATTGCCGATGCTGACCGTGTTCGGCTAGGAGCGCACTTGGCTGACGGTACAACCGTTATGCATGAAGGTTTTGTGAATTTTAATGCTGGCACTCTTGGTACCAGCATGGTGGAAGGTCGAATTTCTGCCGGAGTCGTTGTTGGTAATGGTTCAGACATCGGTGGTGGCGCCAGCATTATGGGCACACTATCTGGCGGCGGTAAAGAAGTAATTACGATCGGTGAAAACTGTTTAGTTGGCGCAAACTCTGGTGTTGGAATTTCACTTGGTGATAATTGCGTAATTGAAGCTGGCTGCTACGTAACCAGCGGATCAAAGATTAAATTACCAGACGGTGAATTTGTTAAAGCTAAAGAATTATCCGGAGCAGCCGGATTAGTTTTCTGGCGAAACTCAGTTACCGGCGCACTTGAAGCAAAACCAAAAACTGGTACTTGGAGTGGACTTAATTCAGTCCTGCATAAGAATTAATAATTAACGTTTATTAATTGATGAATATGCACGTTGTGCTTCGCCGACATATACCTGACGTGGTCGGCCAATTTTCGTTTCTGGGTCATTGATCATTTCATGCCACTGTGCAATCCAGCCTGGTAAACGACCAAGTGCGAATAGAACAGTGAACATGCGATTCGGGAAACCAATAGCGCGATAAATCAATCCTGTGTAAAAATCCACATTTGGGTAAAGTTTGCGCTCAATAAAGAATTCATCAGCTAAAGCTGTTTCTTCTAGTTTTCTTGCCATATCGAATAATGGATCGTCGATTCCCATCCGAGTCAAAATCTCGTCAGCATGCTTTTTCACAATTGCCGCGCGCGGATCGTAATTTTTGTAAACCCGGTGGCCAAAGCCCATTAACTTAATACCATCTTCTTTATTCTTAACCCGCTTAATGAAATTCTCGATTGAATCTCCAGAGGTGCGAATCTCTTCTAGCATCTCAAGTACAGCTTGATTTGCACCACCATGTAGCGGACCAAATAGCGCGTTAATGCCAGCCGAAATCGAGGCAAATAAATTTGCGTGCGAGGAGCCAACCATGCGAACTGTTGAAGTTGAACAGTTCTGCTCATGATCAGCGTGCAAAATGAAAAGCATATCTAGGGCTTTAACTATTGATTCATCAACGACATACTTTTCAGCTGGCACACCAAATGTCATAGCTAAGAAGTTCGCTACATAACCAAGTTCATTATCTGGGTACATGTATGGCTGACCAATAGTTTTCTTATGGGAATAAGCAGCTAAAGTCGGCAGTTTTGCCATTAAGCGAATAGTTGATATTTCAACTTGGCGCTCATCAAATGGATCAAGTGAATCCTGATAGAAAGTTGAAAGCGCACTAACAGCTGAACTAAGTACTGGCATTGGATGTGCATCACGTGGAAAGCCGTCAAAGAATCGGCGAAGATCTTCATGCACCATAGTGTGCTTGCCAATTTCACTTTCAAAAGTTGATAGCTCTTGCGCGTTTGGTAATTTGCCATAAATAAGTAAGTAAGAAGTTTCTAAGAAAGAGCTTTTTTCAGCGAGCTCTTCGATTGGGTATCCGCGGTAACGCAGAATTCCAGCGTCGCCATCAATGTAAGTAATTGCCGAAGAGCAGGAAGCGGTATTCATAAAGCCATGGTCTAAAGCAACATGGTTAGTTTCTTTTAATAAATTTGAGATGTCTAAGCCGGCTGAGCCAACAGTTGCAGCTACTTCATCTAGCGGCATCTCGGCCGAACCATGTTTAAGGATTACATCAGACATGTCTTAAATTTACCCCCAAAGCACCAGTTCGAATAATCGAGCAACTTAATTTATGCAATTTCAACTACGTAACCGACTGGCAAAATGTGAAATTCGCTCGTCAGTTCCGGTCATGGCTACGCGGATATGTTTGGCACCGGCAACGCCATAAAAGTCCCCTGGAGCTACCAAAATACCCCTGGTTGCAAGCCAATCAACCGTTGCAAAGCAATCTTCACCTCGAGTAGCCCAAAGGTATAGGCCTGCCTCTGAATGACTTATTTCAAAGCCAGCTTCAACTAGCGCGGTGTGAAGTAAATCACGGCGAGCGCCATATTTAGCTTTTTGTATTTCAACATGCTTAGTATCCCCAAGTGCAGCGATCGTGGCATGTTGAATTGGCGTTGGCAGCAGCATCCCGGAATGCTTTCGCAAACTTGTGATGTTATCGATTAATTCTGGATCTCCAACAACTGCGCCAGATCGATAGCCAGCTAAATTAGAGCGCTTTGAAAGTGAGTAGACCGCCAAAATTCCAGTTAAGTCGCCATCATTAACCGAACGATCAAGGACTGAAACTGGCTTAACTGACCAACCAAGTTCGATGTAACACTCATCCGAAACTATTGGGGCGCCAATTTTTCGGCCACGCTCAACTATTTCTTTTAGTTGTACAGCTGACAAAACCTGGCCAGTTGGATTACTTGGGGTATTAACCCAAATCAAATCGACTGTGTCAGTAATGTCTTGGGCCGTGACATAAGTAATGACATTGGCATGTGCCATTAATGCGCCTACTGCATACGTTGGGTAAGCAAGTTCTGGAATCGCAACAGTACTGCCTTTAGCTAAACCAAAAATAATTGGTAACCAAGCCACTAATTCTTTTGATCCCAAAGTGGGGACAACTTGATCAACAGTTAAATCACAATTAGCCACTGTTTTAACCCAGTTAATCCAGGCTTGGCGAAGTTCAACTATGCCAGCTGCAGTTGGGTAGCCAGGCGCATTTGCATGTTTTGCAAGTGCAGTTTGAATTAGCTCAGGTACATCATCTACTGGTGTACCAATTGAAAGATCGACTATTCCATCTTTATGGGCTTTGGCTTTTTCACCAGCCGCCGCAATTCGATCCCAGGGAAAATCTGGTAACCCAGATGCAAGTGGCGTAAACAGTTTTAGTGCTCCTGTGGAGGTAACGCAACTACAACAGCTGGGTCATTACTTGTTTTACCAACTTTAGCTGCACCACCTGGCGAGCCAAGTGTTACGAAGAAGTCTTTATTGATGTCTTTGTAGTCATTAAATTTTTCTGGAACATCGTCTTCATAAAAAATTGCTTCAGTTGGACATACTGGTTCACAAGCGCCACAGTCCACGCATTCATCCGGATGGATGTACATCATGCGATCGCCTTCGTAGATACAGTCGACCGGGCATTCTTCAACACATGCTTTGTCTTTTAGGTCTACACACGGAAGGGCAATTATGTAGGTCACAGGTCCTCCAAGTTGGAAATTTTAGTAGTTCCACCGTACTCCGAAACCTACAGCTTTGCTTTACTGGATACCACTTAGAGCGATTGTGCCGTAATTTTGTGGACTGTTTTATTGGCTAGTTAGGTGTTTACTGCGGGGGCTGATTACTGAACTCATCGATAGCACCAGAGCAGCCAGCCCTACGTAAGCAGAGGTAAACCAATTGCCGCCCAGAGCTAAGTCGCCATCCGCGTTTTGGGAACCCATTTTGAGAGTGATTGCAAGCCAACCCAAAGCAAATGCGATCCCCGAAATACGATTCTTTGAATAACTCATAATCCCGCGCTGTGTTACTAATAAAAATACTGGAGCGAGAACTAATCCAAAATAAACTGGCTGATCAAAAAGCTTAATCCGGTCAGCATGAGCAAATGCAGTAATACTTCCGGCGACTAGGCCAAGGACAAAGCCAGGAATCCACTTAGTTAAAAACTTCAACTAGCAACTCCATTAAATAAATCATTCTCTTGACCAGCGTCATTGAATGGTCCAGCTTTTTCACCTTTAGCCAGTCGGTAATACTCGGAACCTAAAATGCGGCTACCTAAATTATTTGATAGCGCAAAGAAACCGTCTTCCATACTGATTTGCGTTACATGTGCTTTGAGGGCAGCAACTTTTGCTTCAGCGAAATCGCCAGCATCAATTACGGTGGTAATTAATTCATCGTCGCAGGCAAATGGAATTGAATTTGGATCTTGGGCTGCAAACTCCGAAGTATCACCAGCAGCTTTTAGTTCAGTAATACCAGCACGAATCACACTCTTTGGGAACGCAGTCCAGTAAACCTTTTGAACTTCCCATGGTTCGCCCAGTTCTAACTCAAAAGTTGCCGCTGCCGCTAACGTAACTGCATAAGTTGCTACTCGGTGAGCTTGGATGTGATCTGGATGACCGTACCCGCCAAAATCGTCATAAGTAATCAAAACTTGAGGTTTCATTTCGCGAATGATTTTCACTAAATGTTTAGTGGCCACAAGTAAATCGGTTTGCCAGAAATTATCTTTTCGCTCATTTGCAGTTGTACCAATCATGCCGCTATCTCGAAATGTTCCTGGCCCACCGAGTAATCGCCAGTCTGTAACATTCAGCTCTTTCATGGCGGCATCAAGTTCAGTTATTCGATGCTGGCCTAATTTGTCTTCAAGACCAGCGGCTAAGTGTGCCATTTCTGGAATCAGAATTTCGCCTTCTTCACCAAGCGTGCAGGTAACCAGTGTTACTTGCGCCCCTTCAGCTACATACTTAGCCATCGTTGCGCCAGATGTAATTGACTCATCATCCGGATGTGCATGTACCAGAATGAGTCTGCGGCTCGGTAAATTTTCACTCATGTTTTTAGTCACTGTCTAACTCTACGAACTTATCGGTAACAAAAGTTGCAAAGGCTTAGCAACAGATGAAATAAAAGAGGCGATTCCAATTGGAACCGCCTCTTTTAAGAACTAACGAAAAATTACTTAAGAGTAACTTTCGCGCCAGCGCCTTCTAGTTGTGCCTTAGCAGCTTCAGCTACATCTTTCTTAGCACCTTCAAGAACTGGCTTTGGTGCACCTTCAACTAGATCCTTAGCTTCCTTTAGACCTAAGTTAGTTAGTGCGCGTACTTCCTTGATAACAGCGATCTTCTGAGCGCCGCCATCTTCAAGAATTACATCGAAAGTATCTTGAGCTGCTGCGCCACCTGCGTCGCCGCCGCCAGCTGCTGGAGCTGCTGCAACTGCTACTGGAGCTGCTGCTGTTACGTTGAATACTTCTTCGAACTGTGAAACGAATTCTGAAAGTTCAATCAGAGTTAGTTCCTTGAATGCATCGATCAACTGATCTGTGCTTAGCTTTGCCATTTCGGCGTCCTTCCGGTTTGGGGCTTTAAGGCCCGGTTTAATCACTCACACTTTGTAAGTGATTTGAGGGGCCTAGCCCTCGGTTGTTTCTTCTGTCGATTCAGCGGACGCGTCTTCGACTGGAGTTTCTTCTGCTACTTCAGCTGGTGCCTCGGCAACTTCTGCATTAGCAGAAACTTCTTCTGCAACTTCGGCTACAACTGGCGCTACTGGAGCAGCAGCAGCTGGTGTTGCAGCTGCAGTCTGTGCTTCAAGCGCAGCGATAGTACGTGCTGCTTTGGATAGTGGTGCTTGGAAAAGTGATGCAGCTTTGGCAAGTGCAGCGTTTGCCACGCCAGCAACTTTGGAAAGCAGTACTTCACGAGATTCAAGTTTGGCTAGTTTCTTAAGATCATCAGCAGTCAGAATGTTGCCATCCATGATTCCGCCCTTGATCACAAGGAATGGGTTGTCTTTAGCGAAGGTATCTAGTCCCTTTGCTGCAGCAACTGGATCGCCCTTAATGAATGCGATCGCTGTTGGTCCTTGAAGTAATGCATCAAAGCCTTCAACGCCTGCATCTTTAGCAGCGATTTTTGAAAGTGTGTTCTTAACAACGGCGTAAGTGGTGTCTGAGCCAAGGGAACGGCGAAGTTCCTTTAACTGACCCACGGTCAAACCGCGGTACTCGGTCAGAACTGCAGCATTTGATGCGCGGAATTCTTCCGTGATCTCTGCAACTGCAGCTGCCTTGTCAGCGCGTGCCATGGTGCTCCTTAGGTAATGGTCGTAACTATGACTAAAAGAAAAAAGCCCCGCGCAAGCGAGGCATCAAATAAACACATAATGTGTTTTCTTAATACTCCCCTGCGCTGGCGCTCCAGTTCTTGGAGCCTTAGCCTCACTTTTTGGGTGATGACCGGCGGTCTTCGGTTCGTTCTGTTAGAACTTTAGGGTTTTAGGGCCAGATAATCAAATCCGGCCCTAAAGCCCCTAAGAACTACTAGTTGTCTTCGTCGTCAGCAAGTAAGTTGCGGGTCTTGTTTGTGTCTATTTGTAGACCAGGACCCATAGTTGTCGAAAGGACAGCTTTCTTGATGTAGCGGCCTTTTGATGAGGATGGTTTAACACGAAGTACTTCATCTAATGCAGCAGCGTAGTTTTCAACTAACTGCTGTTCAGTGAATGATGCTTTACCAATTATGAAATGCAGATTTGAATGCTTATCAACGCGGAATTCTATTTTTCCGCCCTTGATATCGTCAACTGCTTTAGCCACATCAAGAGTTACAGTTCCGGTCTTTGGGTTTGGCATTAAGTTACGAGGACCCAGTACCTTACCCAATTTGCCGACTTTACCCATTAAATCTGGAGTAGCTACGACTGCATCAAAGTCAGTCCAACCGGCTGCAACTTTTTCGATTAATTCATCGACGCCAACAAAGTCAGCACCTGCTGCACGAGCTTCTTCTGCCTTTTCGCCACCAGCAAAGACCAGGACGCGTGCGGTCTTTCCGGTGCCGTGTGGCAAGTTAACTGTGCTTCGAACCATCTGATCTGCTTTACGTGGGTCAACACCCAGTGACATCGAAATGTCTACAGTCTGATCGAACTTTGTGCTGGTTGCGCCTGCTTTAGCAATTCGAACTGCTGCAAGTGGGCTGTACATCGCATCTTTATCAATTTTGGCTGCTGTATTTCTATAAGCTTTGCCACGCTTCATTTTCTTTCTCCCTTTTTCTCTTGAAGTGTCTTTCACTTCTTACTTGGAGTTCGTGGTGCGAACCTGAAGCAGGTTCTCCCACTGGTCTTCGTATTTATTATTTAGTACTACTTAGGAAACTGTTACGCCCATTGAACGTGCAGTACCTTCGATAATCTTCATTGCTGCTTCTACATCGTTAGCGTTCAAGTCAACCATCTTGGTAGTTGCGATTTCGCGCACCTGATCCTTAGTGATGTTTGCAACTTTGTTGGTGTGTGGAACACCAGAACCCTTTTCAATGCCGGCGGCTTTGAGGATTAATCGTGCAGCTGGAGGAGTCTTAGTAACGAATGTGAAAGTGCGATCTTCATAGACCGAAATTTCAACAGGAATTACCTGACCACGTTGGCCTTCTGTTTCAGCGTTGTACGCTTTGCAGAAATCCATGATGTTTACACCGTGCTGACCAAGTGCTGGACCAACTGGTGGAGCAGGATTTGCTTCCCCAGCTTTAATCTGTAGCTTGATCAGACCGACGACCTTTTTAGTTGGTGCCATGTCTTTTGCGTCCTTTTATTTCTTGTGTTTCGTTTACTTTATTTATTAGTTCTTGTGGATCTGGTTGAAGCCAAGTTCCACAGGAGTCTCTCGACCGAAGATCTCTACTAGACCTACGACCTTTTGTGCATCCAAGTTAATCTCAGAAATCGTTGCGTGCAAAGTTGCGAACGGTCCGTCTACAACTGTTACTGAATCGCCAATATTTAGATCGATATCGATCTTTGGTGTTGGCGATCCTGGTGTGGACTTGGCGCCCTTTGCACTCTTGGCTGCAGCTGCTGAAGCAACGGTTGCAACCGGCTTTTCTTGTGACGGGCGCAGCATTTCAAATGCTTCATCCATTGAAAGTGGAGCTGGATTATGTCCTTGTCCAACGAAACCAGTTACACCTGGTGTGTGTCGAACTACACCCCATGACTCGTCAGTTAAATCCATCCGAACAAGAACGTATCCTGGGAATTTGTTTCGCTTAACAACTTTGCGAACACCATTTTTGATTTCAGTTACTTGTTCTTGTGGAACGGCAATCTCAAAAATGTAATCTTCCATATTTAAGGACGTTGTACGTGTTTCAAGGTTTTGCTTAACTCTATTTTCGAAACCTGCGTAGGAATGAACCACAAACCAGTCACCAAATTTTGATTCAAGGCGAGCACGGAAAGCAGCAATTGGATCTTCTTCTTCAGCAACTACTTCTGCTTGCGGTGCAGTAGCTTCAGGAATAACTTCTTCAATTGTCGGATCAGTTATTTCCTGCTCAACAATTTCCGAAATATCAAAAGAATTTTCTGTTACTAAGTCACCTGTGATGTCACTAGTTACTTCACCATCGATGTCTACATCAACTTGGCCATTCCAGTCATTTTCAACTGTTTCAATTGTCATTTCACTATCAATAGGCAGGTCAACACTTTCAATATCTGCAGTATTAATGTCTGCAGTATCAACATCTGCTTTAACAGCACCTGCTGCCATGAACTGTGGATCAGTCACAATTAATCCTTACTTCTTATCCGAAAACGAAAAGTACTAGTTGTGCAAAAGCTAAATCAAGTATTGAAACGAAAATAGCGACAATAACTACGAACACAATTACAACTGCGGTGTACGTACCTAACTGCTCTTTCGTTGGCCAAACAACTTTGCGCAGCTCGGAACCTACTTGACGTAGGAAAGAAGAGATGCGACGGAAGAATCCAACCTTCTCGTCCGCTACTGCGTTCATGTCTTGCCTTTCTTTTCTGACTTAACTCTTGCGTTTTTCTTGCTCGCAGGGCCGGAGGGACTTGAACCCCCAACCACCGGTTTTGGAGACCGGTGCTCTACCAATTGAGCCACGACCCTTTTGGCACAATTTCATCCAACTTCTATTGCGTTTTTGGGCGCGCTAAAGGAGGTTAAAGTTTGTGTCGGTGAGTCAAGTCTAAGGTAATTTTCCCAAGCCAAATACCACTTATCGGTCAACCCTGAAGTGCCGAAAACCTTATTAATCGGCAATACTTTACTTATGACAAAGCCAAGAGTTTCTGCCCGAATCGGAGCTATTGCTGAATCCGCCACACTAGCGGTGGATGCTAAAGCGAAAGCACTGAAAGCCGCCGGTCGCCCAGTAATTGGCTTTGGTGCGGGCGAACCTGACTTTCCAACTCCTGATTACATAGTTGATGCTGCAGTTGCCGCTTGTCGCGATCCACGTTGGCACCGTTATACCCCAGCTGGTGGATTACCTGAATTAAAAACTGCGATTGCCGAAAAAACTTTGCGCGACTCTGGTTACAAAGTAGAGCCAAGCCAAGTTTTAGTTACTAACGGTGGCAAGCAAGCGCTTTATAACGCTTTTGCAGCATTACTTGATCCAGGTGACGAAGTTTTATTACCTGCGCCGTACTGGACTACATATCCTGAATCAATTGCACTTGCTGGTGGCAAAGCAGTTGAAGTAATGACTGATGAGTCAACAGGTTACCGAACTTCAATTGCTCAACTTGAAAAAGCCTTAACACCAAAAACAAAAGCACTTGTTTTTGTTTCGCCAAGTAATCCAACTGGAGCTGTTTATTCACCAGCTGAAGTAGAAGCAATCGGTCAATGGGCCGTTGAAAAAGAACTTTGGGTTATCACCGATGAAATCTATGAACACTTAGTTTATGGCGATGCCGAATTTTCTTCGATGCCTGTTTTAGTTCCTGAACTTGCCGACAAGTGCATTGTGGTTAATGGCGTTGCAAAAACTTATGCCATGACTGGTTGGCGAGTGGGCTGGATGATTGGTCCAAATGACATTGTTAAAGCAGCTACCAATCTGCAATCACATGCAACTTCAAATGTTTCCAATGTTGCCCAGATTGCGGCGCTCGCTGCAGTTTCTGGTGATTTAAAAGCTGTTGAAGAAATGAAAGTTGCTTTTGATCGTCGTCGTATTCTGATAACCAAAATGCTTAACGAAATTGAAGGGATTAACTGCCCTGAACCTGAAGGTGCGTTCTACGTATATCCATCAGTTAAAAACTTATTAGGTAAAACTTTCCGCGGTAAAACACCAACTACCTCAGCTGAACTGGCGACCTTAATTCTTGATGAAGTTGAAGTTGCCGTTGTACCAGGTGAGGCTTTTGGTACACCGGGTTACATTCGGTTGTCTTATGCCCTTGGTGATGATGACTTAGTTGAAGGTATTTCCCGAATGCAGGATTTACTTAAGTAATTAGCGAGCTTTAACTTTTTGGTGATGGATTAATTTCTTTAATCGATCGGTACTAACGGCTAAATCAGTTGGTTCCAGTAGAGCACAAGTTACTGAAATATATTGCTTCTGCAACTGACTTTCTTTTCGGTGGATTACAAAACTTCGCTGATATTCAACTTGGTTGATTAGTTCATAATCAAAGTCGATGACATTAACATCTGAGATTCCCGCATGTATTTGAACTGCTGAAATAACTTCTTTTCGATTACGTGGATTAATTGGCCCTAAGGCAACAACGGAAAGTTGTTTTCTGGCAAAGTGCGCTTGAAATTCAGTTACCCCCTTTATTAAACGAGTAATACTAGATTCATCACGGCGAGTAGTAATTAGCACTGTGTGAGATGCTGACAGTGCGCTTTGCGAAACTAAATTTCGACGTGGCAAACCGGTTTCCAAATTGGCCATAGCTTCAGCTTCAAGTACTGGGCCACCATCAACTACAACAAATTCAAATTCACTAAGTGCAAGTTCCCAAAATACTTGTAATGCAGAAAGACGTAAATCCAACCAACGTGAACTCTTAGTTAGCCCTGAAATGAGATTTAAGTTTTGGCATATTTCTAAACTTGATTCACGGATTAAATTCTCGGCTGCAGCTTTGCGTTCAATTTTCCGACAAACTTCTAATAGTCCAGGTGTATTAATAGGTAGGCCAAACATCTGTAGTAAAGCTGGACCGTAGGTATCACCGTCAACCAGTAGCGTAGATTTTCCTAGTTTTGCTAAATACGCTGCGACTTCCATTGCAGTTCTAGTTTTTCCAGTTCCACCACCAAAACCACAGACCAAAATAAGTTCACCGATTGATTCGCTCTTTAAAATCGGAATAACTTTGTCAACGCGCACTAACGCAGCCAACATTGAAATTGCGGCTAAAGGATTACTTTCCTCAATGGTTAAGCACTCAACCTGACCTAGATCGCTAAAGTTCTCTGGATTACTAGTTAAAGCAATTAGCCGAATACCTTGCCGGTTAATTTCAGCGATAAATTCTGCGGTAACACGCAGAGTGTGGTCAGAGATAATAACTGCCTCACAGGCCAAGACTTTGACTACCGCAAGTACATCGAGTGCATCAACACAGCGACGCTGAACTTGGATACCGGTCATTGGGTGTGCCAGTGCACTAACAAACTGAGGTTCCCATTCAGTTTTGCCAATTGCAGCAATCACGTTGATCATTGGTCGCTACGCCGATTATTCGGTAAAGCCACTAAATCTATGACGCCATCACGAATAGCTTGAACTAATACTTGGACTTCAGATCTGGCAATTAACAAAGTGACAGCTGTATCCAAAGTTGGATCAATTTCGGTTGGGATGTCGCTAATAGTTGCTTGGCCGATTACTAATTGAGCTGGTCCCGGTAGAGCCATGCCATCCATACTGGGTGTCACCCAAATATCAACTAGTTGCCCTGATTCTAAAATTGGTAAATGGCCAGCTTTAATTGGCACACTAACTAAACGCAAGCTTGGTGTGCCAATTGCTGTTACTGAATTGGTTATCAAAACTTCACCAGTAAATAAATCTCTAGTCGCTGTAAAGCCAAGTATTTCGGTTGTCACATCAAATGGTTGCGTAATTGCCGGTAGGACTACATTTTCGATTTGCAGATCATTACGCGTAACTGGGCTGCCAGCTGGAATGTCTTTAACTAAAACTAGGACTTCAGTGCGTGCATTAGCTTTTGAAATAACGGATTGAGTGAGTAAAACTGAAAACCCCATCAGCAAAATACCAAACCAGAGCCGTAAATCTTTAACTGATCTTGGTGTTCTAGCAGATCTAAATTTCAAATTAGTTTTCATTTGATTTCCGAATTAACGTAATTGAATTAAGTGGGATTAAAAGGCTGGTTTTGGAATTCGCGCAGTTGTAATTCACTAGATCAATATGATCGTGATTTAAGCGAGTTACTACCCCATCGTGCTGGCTTCCATCGGCGAGAATAACTGTCACGTATTGCGACTCATCAAGTAAATTCTTTAACCACATTTTGGTGGTATCGAATTCAAGTTGCGTTAATTTGAAAATAGCCCGCTCGTCTACAGATTTCAACATAACTATCTGCGCCAGATTTATAAAGTAGTCCGAGTTATTGCCACGCAAGACTAAATACTCTGGCGAACTAAAGCGAACAAGGCCGGTTAACAAAGGGTAACTTGGGCAATTTAGCGAAATTGTTATTTCACCTGCGGTGTTCCTTATTCGATCAATTAAATTAATTGACTCTTGTTCTAACCGAATACTTTCAGTGAGCTCAAGAGTTTCGTCGACTCGGTTCTCAGTTTCAACTAACTCTGCAACATCCTGCAAAATCACTTCAACTTGATCTAGAACATCTAGCGCAGTGATTTGGGTATTTTCGTTTTTCATTACCAAATCTTGAACCTCCACGAAATCTAGTTGCTTAAGTTATCCACAGAAAAGTAAAGAAAAAGTAAGACCTATTGACCTGGATAATTCGCTGGAATAGAACTGCCCTACAGCAGTACAAGTTGCAATAACAAACTGGAATTACAACGACAGCTCGGGGGAAAAATGAATGCAATTGTTTATGCACTTCCAGTGCCATCAGGAAATCAACAGCCAACCGCTAATGTCATCGCGTTACCAACGCGAACAAAGTATGGGTTACAAGAAGCGCTGCCATTTGAATGGCCGGCAAAACCGAATACTAACTACCTCTCACCAAGAGTTACCGAATTAAAGCCAACTGATTTCACAGTTCGCCCAACTGGTCGAAATGATTTGCCAGCAGTTTCACAATGGTCAATGCGCTTAGTCCAGGCTCTAATCGAAGTTGTGAATGGAGTACGCCCGATCTCTCAGCTATTGCGCTGGGTGACCCCAGAAGTAATGTCAGCTTTGCAGTCACAAATACAGCGCAAAGGATTTCCAAAATTTTCAGTGCGCAGTATTAATGTTCACGAAACCGACGATGGAGTTGCTGAAGTTAGTGCTGTCTTTGGGTCAACAAATCGATCATTTGCTATGGCAATGCGCTTAGAAGGATTAGATGGAAAATGGCGAGCCACTTCTATCATCTGGGGTTTCTAGCGGTTAGCTGG
>CAJBBC010000100.1 GCA_903951185.1 uncultured Actinomycetes bacterium | reverse complement strand
GTAGTCGCTTAACAATATTTGCTAATTCTGTGGCAGATTTACCAGTTCGCTTCATTTCATTCAAAAGATGCAATGCCGTTAAAACACCATCACCAGTAGTGGCAAATTCACTCAAAATAACGTGACCACTTTGCTCGCCACCTAACGTAAAGCCTTTTTCTCGCATGGCTTCAAGTACATAGCGGTCACCAACTGCAGTTGCTATTACGTTGATATCAAGTTCTTGCATTGCCAGTGTGAAGCCCAAGTTGGACATCACCGTAGCAACGACTGTGTTTCCGACTAATGATTGATTTTGCTTTCGCCCAGCAGCAAGAATTGCCAGTATTTGATCGCCATCAATAAAGGAGCCATCTTCGCCAACTGCTAAACAGCGATCAGCATCACCATCGTGGGCAATTCCAATATGCGCACCATGTTCAAGGACGGCTGCAAATAAATCTTCCATATGGGTTGAGCCGCAACCATCATTTATATTCAAACCATCTGGTTCACAGTGAATGGATATAACAGTGGCACCAGCTCGACGTAGCGCTTCTGGGCCAACTAATGATGCTGAACCATTAGCGCCATCGATCACGACTTTTAGTCCAATTAATGAATTATCAATACTGGACAGTAAGTGTTCAATATATTTTTCAACTAAATCTGCATCAGTTCGAATTCGGCCAACTTTATCGCCAGTCGGTAGATTTAAATGGGTATCTAAATGACGCTCAATTGCATCTTCTACTTCGTCGGCTAATTTAACGCCACCTCGAGCAAAAAACTTTATTCCGTTATCTGGCATTGCATTATGACTAGCCGATAACATCACGCCTAAATCTGCGCCAGTGTGCTCAGTTAAAAAAGCGACGGCTGGCGTTGGTAACACGCCTACATCAATAACATCTACGCCAGCACTTGCTAATCCAGCCGAAACAGCCGCTTGTAAAAACTCACCACTAATTCGTGGGTCACGTCCAACAATTGCAAAAGGTCGATCAGATGTGTGTCCAGAAAATTCGCCACGTTCAGCTAGTACTTCAGCTGCTGCAACGCCAAGTGAAGTTGCTAATTGCGCAGTAAGTAAGCCGTTCGCTAAACCGCGAACGCCATCGGTGCCAAAAAGGCGATCCGACATGTTTAACGCTTTGAGTACTGAGAAGCCTTACGTGCTTTCTTAAGGCCGTACTTTTTGCGTTCGATAACACGAGCATCACGAGTAAGGAAGCCAGCCTTTTTAAGATCTGGGCGGTTACCTTCTTGATCAATTTCATTTAAGCAACGTGCAACACCAAGACGTAATGCGCCAGCTTGTCCTGAAATGCCGCCACCGTGAATGCGCGCGATTACATCGTAGGCACCATCAAAGTTAAGTAATTTAAATGGATCGTTAACAAGCTGTTGGTGAACTTTATTCGGGAAGTAATCTTCAAGTGTGCGTCCGTTGATTACCCAACGACCTGTACCTGGCACGATACGAACACGAGCAACTGCTTCTTTACGACGACCAGTTCCGCCACCATTTTTGTCTGGAGCTTTACGTGGTTCGCGTGTTACTGCAGCTGGAGTCTCAGAGGTGTACTCAGTCAATTCCTCTTCAACACCGTCAAGATCTTCGACTACTGCAGATTCAGTTACTTGTGTCATTTTTAATTAATTTCCTTTTCTAAATCTTTTTCTTAGCGCTTACTGAGCGACCTGTGAAATAACAAATGGCTTCGGATCTTGTGCAGCGTGTGGGTGTGAATCACCGGCATAAACCTTCAGCTTGGTAATTTGTTGATCACTTAGTTTGTTATGTGGAAGCATTCCCTTAACGGCTTTTTCAATTGCACGACGAGGATTGGTTTCCAATAATTCTGTGTAGTTAGTCGCACGAAGGCCGCCTGGGAAACCGGAGTGACGGTAATCCATTTTGCTTTCTTTCTTGCCACCAGTTAGCGCAACTTTTTCAGCGTTGATAACAACAACAAAGTCACCAGTATCTACGTGTGATGCAAAAATTGGCTTGTGCTTACCGCGAAGTAAAGTAGCAACTTGCACAGCTAAACGGCCAAGCACAACGTCAGTTGCATCAATAACATGCCATTCGCGAGTAATCTCGCTGGACTTCGGTGAAAACGTGCGCACAGTCTGCCTTCTTTGTAACTTCTGGTTTTTAAGTATTTGTCCGCAATTCGCCTATTTATAAAGCATTTGCGACTTCCAAAGATACCTGCCATATGGCATTACGGTCAAAATGAGGTTTTCCAAAAAACCTTGAAAATAGGCACTTTTCACCAGTTTGATCAGAAAACTTAACTAAATGTGCGGATATCTAGCCTTCATCCGGTTGGGTGTCTTTTCCAGGCCTAGAACCCAGGGTTACTTTGATTCGATCCCGATACTCGGCCGGATCCGGGTACTGCACATTGACTAAAGTCAGCGGGTGCGCAGGTGCAACAAAGACCGAAAAATCCTTAACCCCGCCAGCTAGATACTCCTGAAGCCATTCTTTAGTTCGCTCCCCTTCGCCGATCGCCAATACTGCGCCGACTAGGGCTCGAACCATGGAGTAGCAAAACGCATCTGAGGTCACATCGACACGAATTAAATTATCTTGTGTTCGAGTCCAAGTAAATTTCTGTAAATTGCGAATCGAGGTGCTGAATTCATTCTTTTTGCAGAACGCCGAAAAGTCATGCAACCCAAGCAAGACTTGGCTTGCATCATTCATTGCGTCTACATCAAGATTTTTACGGTTTTGATATACCCGCTCACGAGTAAGTGGATCTCGTAAACCCTCTTTTACAAGATAGGTATAACTGCGCGAAAGCGCCGAAAATCTGGCATCAAAGTCCTGGCTGGTATGCAATAACTCCTTGATCACTACGTCTGCTTCAAGGATTGCGTTTACTTTATAAGCCAAGTCATCAAGTCGATCAGCCCAAGCAATTGGAATATCTAAATGGATTACTTGGCCTGATGCATGAACGCCAGCATCGGTTCGGCCAGCACACTGAACAATAGTTCGCTCTGTTTGCAATATTTGCGTAAATGCAATTTCTATATCGCCTTGGACTGTGCGGCGATCTGGCTGCATACCCCAGCCAGAAAAATTCTTCCCATCGTAAGAAACTTCCCCGCGAATACGAATGAGCCCCTCTTGCACTTCGGCAATAAGGGGCTCATTCATTTCGTTCGGGTAATTATTATTCTGCAGATTTTTCTTCTTCAGAAACTGCTTCTGCAACTTCAGCTTCGATTGCTTCAACTTCTTCAACTGCTGCTTCTGCTTCAGGTGTGTCAACAATTTCATCAACCACAACTTCTTCATCTGCAACAACTGCTGTTGCCGTTTCAACTGCTACTGCTTTTGGCGCAGCTGCTGGAGCGATCTTAACTTTTGGCTGTGTGCTTGCTACGCCTTCAGCAAGAGCTTCACATAATTCAATAACTGCCATTGGGGCGTTATCTCCTTTACGTGTGCCGATCTTGATGATGCGGGTGTAACCACCTGGACGGTGTTCAAAACGAGGACCAATTTCAGTGAACAAAGTGTGTACTACATCTTTGTCACGGATAACGGTCAAGATTCGACGACGTGCAGCTAAGTCACCTTTTTTTGCAATGGTGACTAGACGCTCGGCTACTGGGCGAAGGCGCTTAGCCCGTGCTTCAGTAGTTGTGATCCGACCGTGTTCAAACAGCGCAGTTGCAAGGTTCGCCAGAATTAAACGCTCATGTGCTGGGCTTCCACCCATGCGCTTACCTTTAGCTGGTCTTGGCATCTTTTTCTCCTGTCAATTCACTTCGCGTGAAGACCGAACAACTATTTAAAGTTGTTCGTCCTCTGCGAAACTCTGGTCGTCATCAGAATCATCTTGCGCAGCAATTGCAGCTGGAGCTGCTGGCTGGAAGATTGCATCTTCTTCTTCGTCGTAATCATCGTCATAAGCACTTGCGTATGAGCTTGGATCAAATCCCGGCGGGCTATCCTTTAGCGCAATGTTCATTGAAGCTAATTTGTCTTTAACTTCATCAATTGACTTAGCACCGAAGTTACGGATGTCCATTAGATCTGCTTCGGAGCGGGAGATAAGTTCTCCAACAGTGTGGATACCTTCACGCTTTAAGCAGTTGTAAGAACGAACAGTTAGGTCTAATGCTTCAACTGGCATATTTAGTTGTTCAGCTGCAAATTGATCTGTAACTGATGGACCAATTTCAATACCTTCAGCGTCAACATTTAGTTCGCGAGCTAGACCAAATAGTTCAACAAGTGTTGAACCAGCAGATGCAACAGCATCACGTGGTGCGATTGAACCCTTAGTTTCAACATCAATAACTAATGAGTCGAAGTCAGTTCGTTGTTCAACACGAGTAGCTTCAACTTTGTAAGTAACTTTAAGCACTGGTGAATAAATTGAGTCGATTGGAATTCGACCAATTTCGCCGCCACTTGCTTTGTTATTAGCTGCTGAAATGTAACCGCGGCCTTGTTCAACCACAAGTTCCATGTCGATCTTGCCTTTTGCATTAAGAGTCGCAAGGAATAGATCTGGATTGTAAATTTCAACACCAGCTGGTGGCTGGATATCAGCTGCAGTTACTGGACCTGGGCCCTGCTTACGTAAGTACATAACTACTGGTTCATCAAATTGTGATGAAACAACAAGGTTCTTAAGGTTAAGAATCACTTCAGTGATATCTTCCTTAACGCCTTCGATAGTTGTGAACTCATGTAGTACGCCTTCAAGTTTGATACTTGTTACTGCTGCACCTGGGATAGATGAAAGCAGCGTACGGCGTAGTGAGTTACCTAGGGTGTAGCCAAAGCCTGGTTCTAGCGGAGCTAGCACAAAGCGTGAACGGGTTTCGGAAAGTACTTCTTCCGAGAGTGATGGACGTACTGAGATCAGCACAGTTTCTTCCTTCCAGCGACGACCACTATTTGAAGTCGCAGTTTGTTGGGGATGTTACTTGGAGTAAAGTTCGACGATCAACTGTTCCTGGACCTGTGTATCAATTGCTTCACGGGCTGGAAGTGAGTGGACCAAAATGCGCATGCCAGCTGGGATAACTTCTAGCCATCCTGGAACTGTGCGTTCGCCAATTTCCGCATAAGCAACTTGGAATGGGGTCATTTCAAGTGATGCTTTACGTACTTCAATTACGTCATTAGGGCTAACTCGGAAAGACGGGATGTCTACCTTGTTGCCGTTAACTACGATGTGTCCATGGCGCACAACTTGGCGTGCCATGTCGCGGCTCTTTGCAAAGCCAGCGCGATATACAACGTTGTCTAAACGTGATTCAAGTATGCGAAGAAGGTTTTCACCAGTCTTACCGTGTTTGCGGCTAGCTTCTTCGTAGTAACCACGGAACTGTTTTTCTAAAATTCCGTAGATACGAGCAGCTTTTTGCTTCTCACGCTTCTGTAGTAAGTACTCTGATTCCTTAGCACGACCGCGACCATGTTGGCCTGGAGGGTAAGGGCGACTTTCCATCGGACACTTCGGTGAATCACACTTAGAGCCTTTAAGAAATAATTTTGTTTTTTCGCGACGGCAACGCTTGCAGTCTGCTCCGGTATAACGAGCCATTTAAATATTCTCCTGAAACTATTTCGTTAGACGCGACGGCGCTTTGGTGGGCGGCAGCCGTTGTGTGGGACTGGGGTCATGTCTTGGATAGTTCCAACTTCTAGACCACTTGCCTGCAGTGAACGGATCGCAGTTTCGCGACCTGATCCTGGGCCTTTAACAAATACATCTACTTTGCGCATACCGTGTTCCATTGCACGCTTAGCTGCAACTTCAGCTGCTTGCTGCGCTGCGAACGGTGTGCTCTTACGGCTGCCTTTGAAACCAACCTGACCAGCTGATGACCATGCGATCACTGCGCCGGATGGATCGGTTATCGAAACAATTGTGTTGTTGAAGGTGCTCTTGATGTAAGCCTGGCCTACAGCAATATTCTTCTTTTCTTTGCGACGAATTTTTTTCGCACCCGCCGCGGTAGCTTTCTTTGGAGGCATTGAAATCCTTTTTCTAAGTTAGGGAAGAGTCAGACTGCTATTACTTAGCAATCTTCTTCTTTCCGGCCACGGTCTTCTTTGGACCTTTACGGGTACGGGCATTGGTGTGGGTGCGCTGTCCATGAACAGGTAGACCACGACGATGACGGATACCTTGGTAAGAACCGATCTCAACCTTGCGGCGGATGTCGGCTTGTACCTCGCGACGAAGGTCACCTTCAATTTTGAAGTTTGCTTCTATGTATTCGCGCAACGGAATTAATTGTTCGTCCGTTAGGTCCTTGACTCGAAGATCTGGGCTGATACCGGTAGCGTTCAGAATTTCATCTGCTCGCGTACGGCCAATGCCGAAGATATAGGTAAGTGCAATCTCTAGACGCTTTTCGCGTGGGAGATCAACACCAACAAGGCGTGCCATCAGGCGTTACTCATTTCTTTTCTAGGTAAAGGTCTCGCACGTTCACCAGTCCTTGCCGCCTGACAAGGTCTCCAGCCTTTACACACCTGGAGGTGTCGTTCCAACTTTGCGCACGCGCATCATTGGGATCGGGTGATCGTCTTCTGTCGTTAGCTCGACTGTTACGTCAAACTATTTGCTTACTGTTTAGTCGGTTACCCTTGGCGCTGTTTATGGCGTGGGTTTTCGCAAATAACCATGACTACACCGTGACGACGAATGACTTTGCACTTGTCGCACATTGGCTTAACGGAGGGATTAACCTTCATTTATTTAGTTCCTGATCACTTGTAACGGTAAACAATTCGTCCACGGGTTAAGTCGTATGGAGATAACTCCACAACAACTTTGTCATCCGGAAGAATACGAATGTAGTGCATCCGCATTTTTCCTGAAATATGTGCAAGTACTTTGTGTCCGTTCTCAAGTTCTACACGGAACATTGCGTTCGGTAGAGCTTCAGTGATGGTGCCTTCTAATTCGATGGCGCCGTCTTTTTTGGCCATAAAGTGCTTGTACTCCCTGGAAGCGTCCACTTGTGTTTTACAAGTGGGCCGACTGATGATGTTACGGCAAAACCCACCAAAACATGAAATCCAGATATACCTACCCCATTGAATTAAGGGTTTTTTACCAGGAAGCCTTAGGGATTCGATTATCTACTTATATATAGGTAGTTAAAGTCGCTCTGCGGGGCTAGAAATGCCATTTTCTTTGAAATATTGCGCCCCACCATCATGGGCAGTTAAAACCCATGGACCATCTTCGGTGATCGCCACAGTATGTTCCCAATGACTAGCTGTAGTTCCATCATCTGTCACAACTGTCCAGTTGTCGCTTAAAGTGTGAACTTCTTTAGTACCTAAAGTCACCATCGGTTCAATAGCTAAGGCCATTCCAACAACTAACTTTGGACCATTACCAGGTGCACCAAAATTAGGGATAGATGGTTCCATATGCATTTTTGTACCAATGCCATGGCCGGTGTATTCTTCCAAAATTCCATAATCGCCAGACGTGCGAATAATTTTTTCTACTGCATTGCTGATATCCGATAAATGGTTACCGGCTACTGCTTTACCTACACCAGCCCACATTGCTGCTTTTGTAACTGAACTCAATTTTGATTGAGCTGGAATTTTTGTACCGATTTCAATGGTGATCGCTGAGTCGCCATGCCAGCCATCAACTATTGCGCCGAAGTCCACTGACACAATGTCACCATCTACAAGTGCGCGCTCATTTGGAATTGCATGCACAACTTCATCGTTTACTGAAGTGCAAATCACAGCTGGATAACCGTAATAGCCAAGAAATGAAGGAGTTGCATTAAATTTAATTAACTCTTCGCGAGCAATTCGATCTAAATCTTTTGTCGTAACACCTGGAATAGCTTCAACTGAAATTCGCTGCAGAGTATCGGCCACCACTAAGCCAGCTCTGCGCATTTTTAGAAATTCGTCGAAAGTTTTTATCTCATACTTTTCTTTACGACGAAACATTTGAACCCAACTTAGATTAGCGTTTGACCGAAGAGGAATTTACGCACGTTATTACGCCGAGATCGCTTTCATTAAGCGATCATTTACTTCTGCGATTGTGCCGATCCCATTTACTTCAACCAGAATTCCGCGGCTGGCATATAAAGAAATAAGTGGCGCAGTTTGCTCGGCGTAAACTTCTAGACGGCGTCGAATTACTTCATCGCTATCGTCAGCTCGACCTTGCTCTTTTGCACGATTGAGTAGTCTCGCGACAACTTCTTCGATGTCAGCGGACAGGACAACAACTTTGTCTAAGCTCTTGCCACCAAGCATTCCGTCAAGTTCAGCAACCTGTGCAACTGTTCGCGGATAGCCGTCTAGTAAAAACCCAGAAGTTGCATCCGCTTGCTTTAGGCGATCTCTAACCATTCCGTTGGTAACAGAGTCAGGAACATATTCGCCAGCGTCCATGTACTTCTTTGCCTCTTGGCCTAGTGCAGTACCTTTGGCTAAGTTTTCGCGAAATAAATCACCGGTTGAAACATGTGGAATGGAAAAGTGTTCGGCAATGAAAGCAGCTTGAGTTCCTTTACCTGCACCAGGAGGACCCATAATTAACAAGCGCATTACTTTAAGAAGCCTTCGTAATTACGCTGTTGAAGTTGACTTTCAATTTGCTTGACTGTGTCAAGACCAACGCCGACCATAATCAAAAGACTTGTTCCACCAAAGATGAATCGCTGTCCAACACCAAGAAGTGAAAACGCGATGTATGGAATTGTTGCGATCAAACCTAAGTAAAGTGCGCCCGGCAAAGTTATCCGGTTCAAAACAAATGCTAAGTAGTCAGAAGTTGGTTTACCAGCTCGAATACCAGGGATAAATCCACCGTACTTCTTCATGTCATCAGCAACTTCAATCGGATTGAATGTGATTGAAACATAGAAGTATGCAAAGAACATAATTAAGACAAAGTTAGTAATTAGGTAAACTGCACGTCCTGAATCAAAGTTTGTTGAAACCCATTGTGCCCAACCTTCTTGAGAGCCACTCAATTGCACAATTAGTAACGGTAAATAAAGTAAGGACGATGCGAAGATAACTGGAATAACGCCAGCTTGGTTCACTTTAAGCGGCAAATATGTTGAAGTGCCGCCGTATGAACGTCGACCCACCATCCGCTTTGCATACTGCACAGGGATTCGACGTTGTGCCTGCTCAACAAATACCACGCCGGCGATTGTGGCAAAGCCAATTAATAAAGTGATGATGAATTTAAGAGCGCCATCAATTCTCCAGATCGAAGCTAATTGACCTGGGAAAGTTGAAATAATTGAAGTGAAAATTAATAGTGACATTCCGTTACCAACACCGCGATCAGTAACTAGTTCACCAAGCCACATAATGATCGATGTTCCAGCGGTCATTACGACAACCATAGTTAAGAGCACTTGAATTGACTGATCAGGCAAGATTTGTTCATTACAACCCTGGAATAAACGTCCAGGTGTTCTAGCCAAGGTCAAAATTGTGGTTGATTGGAGGATCGCTAAGCCAATAGTTAAGTACCTGGTGTACTGCGTAATTTTGGCGGTACCAGATTGTCCCTCTTTTTTGAGGGTTTCAAGTCTTGGAATAACCACAGTTAACAACTGAATGATGATACTTGCCGTGATGTAAGGCATGATACCTAGCGCAAAAACAGATAGCTGAAGTAATGCGCCACCGCTAAATAAGTTGATTAGACCATAAATACTGTTGTCTTGAACTAGCGCGATACAAGTTTGGATTGCGCCGTAGTCAACACCTGGCGTAGGTACAACTGAACCAAGTCTAAAAATAGTAATGATGCCAAGACTGAACAGAATTTTTTTACGCAAATCCGGTGTACGGAATGCTGCTGCAAATGCGCTTAACACTGTTGTCCTCCTAGTAATTAATAACCGGCGCGATTGCGCCGGTTATTAAATTAGATCTGGTTTGCTGAACCACCGGCTGCGGCGATTTTGGCCTTAGCTGATTCAGAAAATGCATTTGCACTCACTTTTACAGCTACAGAGATTTCTCCCTGACCAAGCACCTTTACTAATTCGCCTTTGCGAACTGCACCAGCCTTGACTAGATCAGCAACAGTGACATCGCCACCCTTAGGGAATAGCGCGTTAATTGTCGCAACGTTTACTGCTTGGTATTCCGTACGGAATGGGTTCTTGAAGCCCTTAAGTTTCGGAGTACGCATGTGTAGTGGCATTTGGCCACCTTCAAAACGCTCTGGAACTTGGTAGCGAGCTTTAGTACCTTTTGTACCGCGACCTGCAGTCTTACCCTTTGAACCTTCACCGCGACCAACGCGGGTCTTTTCGGTTTTGGATCCTGGGTTCGGACGTAAATGATGAACTTTAAGAGTCATAGTTACTTAACCTCCTCGACACTAACTAAGTGACGAACGGTATTAACCATGCCACGAATTTCAGGACGATCTTCTTTTACTACAGTGTCGCCGATTCGCTTTAAGCCAAGAGTGCGAAGTGTTTCGCGCTGATTTTGCTTTCCGCCAATACCTGACTTCAACTGAGTTACTTTAAGTTGTGCCATTAGTGACCAACCTTCTCTGCTGCAGCGCGTAGTAGCGCAGCCGGTGCAACTTGTTCTACTGGTAAACCACGACGAGCAGCAACTTGGGCAGGTGATTCAAGTAACTTAAGTGCTGCAACAGTTGCGTGCACGATGTTAATTGCATTAGCTGAACCTAGTGACTTACTAAGTACGTCATGGATTCCTGCACATTCAAGTACCGCACGCACTGGGCCACCAGCGATAACACCTGTACCAGCTGAAGCTGGTCGCAGCATTACAACGCCAGCTGCGGCTTCACCTTGTACTGGATGCGGGATAGTGCTTTGAATACGCGGAACAGTAAAGAAACTTTTCTTGGCTTCTTCAACGCCCTTAGCAATTGCTGCTGGAACTTCTTTTGCTTTTCCGTAGCCAATACCAACTTTGCCTTCGCCGTCACCAACAACAACAAGTGCAGTGAAGCTGAAGCGTCGACCGCCCTTAACTACTTTTGATACACGGTTGATTGCAACAACGCGTTCGATGAAAGCACTTTTTTCTACTGGTGCTTGTCCACGTCGATCGTCATTACGACGATCGCGACGATCTGTGCGTTCGCCACCTTCACGATTATTATTTACAGCCATTGTCAATCCCCTTAGAACTCGAGGCCGCCCTCGCGGGCGCCATCTGCCAGGGCCGCAATACGGCCGTGATACTTATTGCCACCGCGATCAAAAACAACGGTTGAAACACCGGCTGCTTTTGCACGTGATGCTAGAAGCTTGCCTACTTCACGAGACTTTGCTGACTTATCGCCAGAAGTTCCCTTCAGTTCTTTTTCCATAGTTGATGCAGAGGCAAGTGTCTTACCTACTGTGTCATCTACGATTTGGACAAGCATGTGGCGTGCTGATCGTGTCACGACTAGGCGTGGACGAGCTGACGTACCAGATAGTTTTTTACGAACGCGGGTGTGACGACGTTTGCGAGCAACCGCCTTCTTATTACCCGAACCTAATTTGGCTATGACAGACATGATTACTTCTTGCCAGCCTTTCCAGCCTTGCGACGGATAACTTCGTCGGCGTATCGGACACCCTTTGCCTTATAAGGATCGGGTTTGCGCAGCTTGCGCAGATTCGCAGCAACTTCGCCAACTTTTTGTTTATCAATGCCAACGACATGTAAACGAGTTGGTGTTTCTACTGTGAAAGTTATGCCTTCAGGTGCCTCCACTTTAATTGGGTGGCTGTAACCAAGAGCAAATTCAAGACTATTTCCCTGAGCAGCTACACGGTAACCGGTACCTGAAATCTCAAGAGTCTTTTGGTAACCCTCAGTCACACCTTGCACCATGTTGGCGATCAGTGTGCGAGTAAGTCCATGAAGTGAACGTGATGCACGCTCGTCATTTGGACGAGATACAACTAATTGACCATCTTCTTTTACAACAACAATCGGTTGTGCAACAGCATGTGTCAGTGTTCCTTTAGGACCTTTAACTGTTACTAAGCTGCCATCGATAGCGATATCGACGCCGGCTGGAACGTTAACTGGTAAACGACCAATACGTGACATAAGGCACCCCTACCAAACGTAGGCAAGGACTTCCCCACCTACGCC
>CAJBBC010000099.1 GCA_903951185.1 uncultured Actinomycetes bacterium | reverse complement strand
CCATTTAGCTTCTGATCAAAATTTTAAAAGCAGATTTCAGCGAGAAATTGACTCGATTAAAAATCTTCAGTCTAAATTCATAGCCAATTATATTGATTCAGACATCAAATCAATTCCTGCTTGGCTTGCAACTGAATACATCGAAGGACCCTCTTTAAAAGAAGAAGTTGAGGCTAATGGTCCACTTGATGACGAAAATTGGCAAGCTCTCGCAAATTCATCTTTAATGGCGCTGAAAGACATGAGTTTAAGTAACGTTGTTCATCGTGACATTAAACCGAGCAACATTATTTTGACGAACGAAGGTGCAAAACTAATTGACTTCGGCCTGGCTCAACAAGTCGATTCAACTTCGTTAACGACAACAGGTTTGATAGCGGGTTCGCCTGCATGGCTTTCGCCGGAAGCCATAAATGGAAAACCTCTTACAACGGCAAGCGATTTATTTAGTCTTGGTAGCCTATTGGCTTACGCCAAATCTGGACGAAATATCTGGGGCGACGCTCCAACTGCTGTTGTCTTTAACAACATAATTACTGGGAAAGTGGCTCTCGAGGGCTTGAATTACGAACAGATTCAGCTTGTGAGGAGTTTGCACTCAAAAAAACCTGAAGAACGTCTAATTGCAATGGATGCATTTCTTGCTGGCGAAATTTATCCAGAGCATCTTTCTGAAGAACAGAGATCTAACTTTAAAATTAATTCTGAACTAATCGTTAATAAATTTACCCCAAAAGCTGAACCAGTCACTATAAATGCAGGCAACTCAAAAACTTCAACTAGGACAATCCAAGAAAAGAAAACTAGTTTAAACTTCACAATTTTTGGGGCTGTTGCTGTTTTTCTTGCAGTCATTGGCATTTTTGTTTTCAACAATCAATCGAGTGGCGAGGCGTCGGCAATCGCCAATCAACATAACGGACCAACTATTTCAGCCACATCGACTGCTTCAGCACCGCTAAATAATTACTTTGAAATCACAATAAAGGAACCAATTGAAAATTGGACTGATCAGCAATTTAGTTCTGATGAGTGGTATAACTGGATGTGCTTTGGGGAGAGTAATAGGGTCTGGATAAATTCTGTGGGCGGACTTGAAAACGTCATAATTCAAAAGAAAGTTGATGGAATTTGGATAGCAGCCCCTGATGCTATTGCCGATACTGAATTAGGGATTGAATACCCTGCAGTTTCTTGCAAGGATTCAAGTGTGGGAATTGTTTTGGCTCGCTCATCAAAGGGAGAAAATGGATTACACGCACTTGTAAATGCAGCAGCCCCAAGTGTTTACAGGTTCTACGTAGCCGAGAATTCCGAGTTCACAGAATACGCTCAAGAATTTACTGTTGAAGCCGTTTATGCAAACTAGCCACGTACTTTCTTGCGTCTGTTTCTTAAGCCCACGTTAGTCAGCACAAATAAAACAATGAAAAATACAAGCAACATTGCTATGTTTTGATTCCAGTTTGAGGCCGTGCTCGACCATCTCTCGTTCGAACTATCTGAGATTAAGTAACCTAAGTCCGAAGTTGAGGCTAAAGCATTCATGGCCCAATAAGCCGGATTAAGAATTCCAATAAAATCCAAAATTCCTTCAAAACGTAACGGGACAGCGCCTGAAAGTATTATCTGGCTAACTGTTGCAGCCACCATTGCCGGCATAGCAACGTCATTTGAATTTATCCAAGAAGAGATCGCGAGACCTAAACTCATCGAAACAATTGCCAACAAGCTCAATGCGACCAAGACTTCTAAGCGTGGGCTAAATGCGCGCACAACCTCTTCTGGAATAGGACGCCCAGCTAAAGTCAAAGTTGTGTAAAGGACAGTTTGTATTGTCGTAATTAATCCAAGTACTACATACTTGGAAACTATGTAAGCCGATTGGCTGAGACCAACATTTGCTTCGCGTTCAAATATGACAGTTTCTTTAACAACTTCTTGAATTGATGTAGATATTCCCATAAATATCGTGCCCAAAATCAACACGAGTAGCAAGGTTTGTGCTTTTGGATTTGGAGGCAAGTTGACTGTTAAATTCTCGGCAACAGCGACTAAGCCACTACTGTCACCGGCTACATACCCAACAATGGACAGTAAAAATGGCAGTGCTATCAAGAATGTCGAATACTGAATATCTGATCGAATCACCTCAAAATATCTCTTTATTAAGGTGCGACATTGAAATGACCACGATTGTTTGCGTCGCTGCCCGACATCGCTAGCATTTTCAGTTTTATTTAATTTTGATCCACTCATAAGTGCACTCGTTGTTCGAGTGCCAAATCTTTTTTCTCCCCAAAACTTACTATTTGGGTCATTCATAAGATCGAACACTTCGGACCAGTCTTTAACGCCAAAACTAGCAAGTGCTGATTTGGGAGATCCAAAATAAGCAACCACCCCGCCAGGGGCCATAAGTAAAAGATTGTCGCAGAGTTCTAAATTGGCAACGGAGTGTGTAACTACAAAGACAGTACGTCCATCGTCTGCTAAATCTCGGAGCAAATTCATAACTTGACGATCCAATCCAGGGTCTAAACCCGACGTTGGTTCATCCAGGAACAGCAAAGACGGCTGAGTCAACAATTCAAGGGCAACACTGGTTCGCTTTCGTTGCCCACCTGAAAGTTTGTCAATTCGTAAACTAGATCTTTCGGTCAATCCCAAATCGTCAAGAACCTGGTCTACTCTAAGAAATCGCTCCGGTCCAGTTGTGTCCTTTGAAAACCTAAGCGAAGCGCCATATTCGAGTGCCCTTTTTGTTGTAAGGCCAGAGTGCAGAAGGTCTTGTTGAGGAACTAAACCAATCTGCGTACTAAATTCATGAATATTTTCATAAAAAGCTCGATCACCAATCAATACTTGACCACTTGTCGGAAGCCGACGACCAGTCAAGGCATTAAGCAGGGTTGACTTGCCTGCTCCAGAAGGGCCAATAACTGCAGTCAATGATCTCGGGTTTACTGAAAAAGAAACGTTATCTAATAATTTTTTTTCATTGATTAAAACTGAAATATTTTTTGCTTCAAACGAATATCCGCCTGAGGTGCCAAGCGGTTCTATCGCAGTTCCAACATACCGAGTAGTGGTATTGCCTATCGAGATTAAATCACCATGCTTCAGTCCCTGTCGACGAATTCGCTTCCCATTCAGGTAGGTCCCGTTTGAAGAATTTAAATCGACAAGATCATGCCCCCCGTTCGCATTTGTGACAATTTCGGAATGGTATCTTGAGACACTCAAGTCATTAATAAACAAGTCATTTTCTTTTTCTCGTCCAATTTGAAATCGATCTGACAAAGTCATTCTTCGTGACGATGTCTTTGTAGTATGCAGATTGCTTGAATCATTAGAGATAACGCTTGGTCTTTGAGAAAAAGTTGTTTGATTGCTTGCGTCAACTTGTGAACTTGATCCGGGGGCAGCCGAAAAATTCTTCCCGCCCACTACT
>CAJBBC010000098.1 GCA_903951185.1 uncultured Actinomycetes bacterium | reverse complement strand
TGAACCAGATTCACCAACAATGGCTAAGGTTTTTCCGCGATGAACTTCATAAGATACACCGGCAACAGCATGGACTACACCGTCTTCAGTTTCGAATTCAACTGTTAAGTCTTTAACGGAAAGCAAAGGTTGATTAGAAGTTTGTAACACTAGAGTCGCACCCGCGGATCTATTGCCATGTATAGCAAATCAACAACTAAGTTAGCGATGATTACAAAGACTGCAGCCACTAAAGTCACGGCAGTAATCGTTGGCAAGTCATACTCAGTAACTGCACCAATTGCCACGCGACCCAAACCAGGCAAACTAAATATGTATTCAGTAATAACCGCCCCGCCTAGTAATCCAGCTAAGTCCAGCCCGGCTGAAGTAACGATTGGGGTTAAGCCTGCTCGGAAAGCATGTTTGCGAACTACTACCCGTTCAGGTAATCCTTTTGCACGTGCGGTTCTAATGAAATCTTCACCCAGAGTTTCTAGCATTTGGGTGCGAGTTAGTCGTGTGTAATAAGCCGCATACAGAATGGCTAGCGCAATCCAAGGCAAAATCATTGTTTGTAAAAATCCAACAATGTCTTTAGTTGGGGAAACGTAGTCTGGATACGGCAGTAAATTCCAGCGAACTACTACGAAAATCAGAAGTAATAAACCGACGAAAAAAACCGGTAGTGAGTAACCAACTAAGGTCACACCCATAATTGCACGATCTTGCCATTGGCCGCGTTTTTTGGCGGCGTAGATACCTGACGCAATGCCTGCAGTCATCCAAAGTGTGAAAGCACCAATTGCTAAAAAGAAAGTTACTGGCAAAGCATTAGTAATTAACTCCGTTACTTCTGTGCCATTGCGAAATGAGTAACCTAAACATGGTTTACTGCATTCAAAAGTTTGTGAGCCGGATCCATATGTGCGGCCAAAGAAAATTCCGCGAATCCATTCAATGTATTGCATATAAAGAGGTTGATCTAGACCCAATTTAATTCGATTAGCTTCGATAATTGCTGGGCTACAAGACTTGCCACAAGTTAGGGCTGCTGGATCAGTTGGTACCGCATTAAACAATAAGAACGTGACGATACTTAAAATAACTAGCATCACAAACATTAAGCCAGTTCGGCGTATTACATATCGGTACATATTCAGCCCTAAAAAATTTTGATTTTGATAGATGCGGGCGGGTTTTACCCCGCCCGCATCTTTTTACTTAGTGATTAGTTAGCAGCTTCTACACCAAGGGTGGCATATGGCCATGAGCCGTATGGTCCCCAGATGTATGCGCCAGTAACTTTTGAACCAGCTAGACGTTGCTCTAGACCGAAACGTGTCGGCAGAATCAGACCCATACGAACAGCTTCTGTATTTAGAGCTTGCCATTCTTTGGCCTGTGCAGCACGATCAGTCATCGACTTAGCAGCAGCAACACGATCGTTCCATGCAGCGTTATCGTAACGCGAAAGAGCGAAGCCACCTGTTGGTGTATATAGTTCTGGGATGACTGTTGAAGCATTGCTCCAGTCAGGGGCCCAACCACCAGAAGTTAATCCACCTTGTAGATCTTCCTGGAATACAACACCGTAGTATCCACCTGGTTCTAGACCATTTGGAGTAGCTGTGATGCCGACAGCCTCAAACGCAGCAATTAACGAAGCAACAGCTTTGTCATTTACTTCAGTTTTCGGGTAATCGATTACTAGTGGATTCGGGAATTCTTCACCTGATTCAGCGATTAGCTTCTTAGCAAGTTCTGGATTACCAGTTGCTGGAATTGCTTCGCCTAATAGGCCATCCCATAGTCCTGTTGGTGCATAGTCAATACCGATATTCGGCTTGATTGCGCCATCTGCATATTCACCTGCATAGTCGCCACCGGCGATTTTGCGAAGTTCTTCACGGTTAGCAGCAGCAAGGATCGCTTGGCGGTGCTTTTCGTTTGGAACTTTTTGAGTGTTGATGAAGAAGAAACGTACGTATGGATCTAGTTCGTTCCAACGACGCTTTTCGTACTTGGCATCAGAGAAAACAGAAGCCAACTTAGCTGAGTCAACTGAATCTGGTGCGATTGCGTAAGCATCGTTACCTGCATCAGCCATCAAACGTTCAGTGATAACTGCTGCTGGAACTGCGAAGATGTACTCGATACGATCTGGAAGTGCAGTACGGAATGAATCTGTAGCTGGATCCCAGTTTTCGTTACGGACAAGGACTAACTTATCTTTCTTTACATATGACTCAATTTTGTATGGGCCATTTGAAAGAACGTTGTCATCGTAGCTTTCACCAGTATCTGCATCTTTACGCACTGGTGCGAAAGCGCTTAGAGTCACTGTGTAGTTGAAGTCAGCAGCTGGAGCATTTAGTAAGAAGGTAATTTTGTTACCTTCACAAAGTACGGCTGCATCGTATGCGGCTTGACCAGCAGCATCTTCAACATATGGGCCTTTGTAAATCGAAACACCTTCATCATCAGTTGGAATATTCAATTTTTGCAGTGCAAAAGTTGGTCCATCAGTGATGATGTCTGTTGCGAATGTACGAGAAACACCATATTTAACGTCTTCACAGGTTACGGCTTGGCCGTCTTCCCACTTAACGCCATCTTTAATAGTGAATTCCCAAGTAGTTCCACCATCAGGTGTAGTACCGGTATCAGTTGCAAGGTCAGCAACTAGCTGGCTTGCTTCTGCATTGTCTGCACTCAGTGTGTACTGAGTTAGTGTGCGGTTCAGGTAACCACTAGCAAAAGCTAGATCTTCACCTGTGTAGTTACGTTGCGGGTCTAGGTGCAGAATCTGTTCAGCTTCAGTTAAGAAGGTCAGAGTTCCACCCTTTGTGCCTGCAGACGCACCGTCGCTCTGGCCACCGCAAGCGGTTAGCACTAGAGCTAAGGAAACCACACCAACGCCGAAGCGCATGCTGGTCGATTTCTTCATAGTTTGTCCTGTCATTAATTGTTCGAGCGCTCGAACAGTTTCTTGATTCTTGCGAATCATTCTTGAGCCTTCGGTTGAAGTCACAAGAAGTTTTATGTCCGTCCACTTTTTGGATCAAGTGCATCTCTTAATGCATCACCCAATAGATTGAACGACAAAACTGCGGCTAACAACATGGTTAGCGGAACAAAAAAGTAAAACGGATCCACAGTGAAATAGCCAACTGATTCTTCAAGCATAGAACCCCAAGTTGGAGTTGGCGGCAATACAGATATGCCCAGATATGCCAAAGTTGCTTCAGCCCCAATTAAGGCCGGCATCAAAATCGTGGTGTAAACCAAAATTGGCGCCCATAAATTTGGGAGTAATTCTTTGAAAATAATTCGACGGTTATTTGAACCGATAGATATCGCGGCTTCAATAAATTCACGCTCACGAAGAGATAAAACTTGTCCGCGAACTATTCGAGCTAAGTAAGGCCAACCAAACACACTTAAAACCAAAATCACAGTTGTTACTCGCGAAGGATTTCCAGCTGGTACCCCTAGCGCTTGAATTCGCTGCTCTAAAACTGGTGACATCGCAATAATTACTAAAAGAAGTGGGAATGCAATTGTGACATCCATGAAGCGACTCAAAAAGGAATCGAGTTTGCCTCGAGAGTTACCAGCAACGATGCCAACTATCGTTCCGATAACCACGGTGATTATTGTTGCTGATCCGGCGATAAGTAAAGAAATACGCGAACCGTAAAGGAGTCGCGCCAAAATATCTCGTCCAGTTAATGGTTCCACGCCAAGTGGATGTGCAAGTGAAACGCCACCCCATTTTCCATTTGGTAGTCCACCATTGTCACTAATTAAATCTGAATTGAAGTCATAAGGATCTACTCCAATTAACTTGCTAATTAGGGGGCCAAAAGCTGCAATTAAAATAATGAATAACAAAACAGCCAAACTAACCATGGCAACTTTGTCGTGCCTTAAACGTAACCAAGCAATTTGGCGAAGACTGCGGCCAATAATTGCAGGCTGAGCAACTAGGGATGCATCAGCATCTAAGTTGTTCAGAACTGTCATTGAAATGGTTTCCAGTCTCTAAGTGGTGAATTAAGTTTAATCCGCTATTTTTATTGTGAAAGACATACTTCGTAATTCGAAAATGCTTGTTTTTAGGGAATTATTCGTCTGGTTTTGGGTTAACCCCAATATTCACTAAATCGTAATTAGCCCCTAAAGCCTGCTGTACGTACACATTTGATAGATGCGCCGGCCTGAACAAAATCAAATTATCACTGGACACTGGAATATACATAACCGTTTTTGCAACTAACTTCTCAATTTGCATATTTATTGAGGCATACTCTTCCGATCTGCCAAGCTCAATTTGATCAAGTAACTCGTTTATTTTTGCGTTTTCGAGTTGTGGCAGATTTTGATTTGAAATAATTCGAATTTTTCGACCATCAACAAGTGGCGACCAAAAGGATAATGGCGAGTTGTAATCCGCAGACCAACCTGAAGCAACTAAACCGATTCCAGCAAGTTCCGCGTTTTCAGGCGATCCAATTCCTGTCGTTAGATAAGTTGCAAAGTCGTCAAACGGTAAAGCATCTACAACGATTCCAATACGACCGAGACTTTGTTGTAGTACTGAGTAAACCTGAGGACCTGTTCCTATTTGAGTAAATGCGAACTTAATCGTAAATCCATCCGGGTAACCACATTCAACTAATTTTTCTTGTGCCTTGTTTAAGTCGCCCGTCGAATCATCTCCAGTTGGGTATGGGTTAAATCTTTTGTCGTATCCAGCAATATTTGTCGGCGTCATTACATTGGCCACAACTGAAACGTCTGTTCCGCCGTGGGTGGCCGCTAGTGCAGTTTTATTCATTGCATAGGCAATTGCTTCGCGGCAAGCCAACCGATCAAGCGGAGCTACATTGGGAATTAATGCAACGAAATTTGTATAGCCAATAGTTGGATTATCGACTTGGCTCCGTAGCTTTCGATCTGCTAAAACATACTCTCGTCCGAGCACGCCAAGCCCACCATCTACTCGTAAATCGATTTCACCATTCTTTACTGCAGTGTCAACAGCTTGGGCATCGCCAAAAATCTTCCAGACTATTTCATCTACTAGCGGAAAACGGATTGGATCTGAATCTTGTTGCCATTGATCATTCCGAATAAATCGATACTGACCGTCGGCTGCAATTAATTTGAATGGACCACTTGCTGCAGGTGCTTGACCGTATGGAACGCCAGCAACACGTAATTCACCATCACGTTTTTGAGAGACGATTCCAAAACTTGCGGTAGCTAAAATTTTGTCGAATTGAGCAAATGACCTAGTTAGGCGAATAATGACTGTTTTATTGTCTGGTGTAGTAATCGTTGGAAGCTGACCAACTTCGGCGATATATGGACCTAAATAATCTGGTTTTCCAAGTGCGCAAGTGGTTAACAGGCAAAGTGTTTCATTAGGTACTGGACTTTGCAGTAAGTCATCATAAAGTCGCTCAATGGAAAACTTCACATCAGAACTTGTGATCGCAGATCCGTCTTCCCAAAGTAAATTATCTCGAAGGGTAAAAGTCCAAACTTTATTCTCTTCAGTTACAACTGGCGAAGCTACTGCTAAATCAGGAACTGGTTCTAGGCCAGCAGTGCCAGCTTTGCCGGCATAAGACATTAAGTTTCTTGTGTATAACCGAGAGATTACTGAACACCAACTGTCTAAACTTTGTGCTGGATCGAGTGAATCGCAATCTCGAGCTGATCCAATTGTTAGTAATCCACCAGTTGATTCAACTTTGCCGACGGCGCGATCTAAGGCAGCGTTATATTCTGGTGAAGCGGTACTTGTTTGAGTTGATGAGCTAACCCCAGTTAATAAAAAAATAACGCTAGCAACAATTGCCGCAAGTTTTACAAATCTATTTTGTTTAACAAACTTAACAATCTTTGCTTTCACAATTAGCTACTTAGTCTTGCGAGCAGCTCGATCACGGTCACCTTTAGCCAGTTGAACTTTACGAATTCGAACTGCCGTAGGAGTTACTTCTACACATTCATCTTCGCGGCAAAACTCAAGAGCCTGCTCTAAACTCAATTGCTTTGCTGGAATTAATCGTTCTAATTCGTCACCAGTTGCTGATCGAACGTTAGTTAATTTCTTTTCACGACAAATGTTCACATCCATGTCTTCTTGGCGCGAATTCTCGCCAATTATCATGCCTTCATAAACTTCAGTTGTTGGAGTCACAAAAAGAGTGCCGCGTTCTTGGACACTGAACGAAGCATAAGAAGTAACTGCCCCACGACGATCGCTAACTAATGATCCGTTTGGACGAGTACGTAATTCACCAGCCCACGGTTCGTACTTTTCAAAGATGTGATGAAGTAATCCAGTGCCACGAGTTTCAGTCAAAAACTCAGTTCTAAATCCGATTAAGCCGCGAGCTGGAACTAGATATTCCATTCGCACCCAGCCAGTGCCATGGTTAACCATTTGTTCTAAACGACCTTTACGCAGACCTAGTAATTGCGTTACAACTCCGACATAATCTTCAGGTACATCGATAGTCAGTCGCTCAATTGGTTCGTGTAATTTGCCATCAATTTGGCGGGTAACAACTTGTGGCTTGCCAACTGTTAATTCATATTTTTCACGACGCATTAGTTCAACTAATACCGCAAGTTGAAGTTCACCACGACCCTGTACTTCCCAAGTGTCTGGACGTTCGGTATCAAGTACTCGAATTGAAACGTTGCCGATAATTTCTGCTTCAAGTCTGGTCTTTAGTAAACGTGCGGTTACTTTGCTTCCGGTTTCGCCAGCTAGCGGTGATGAATTAATTCCAATTGTCATCGAAATCGATGGCTCATCAACAGTAATAACCGGTAATGCAACTGGATTATCTGCATCAGCTAAAGTTTCGCCGATCGTAATATTCTCAAAACCGGCAACAGCAATAATTTCGCCAGGTCCAGCAGATTGAGCAGGCACTCGATCGAGAGCCTGAGTTATTAAAAGTTCAACAACTTTAGCTTTCTCCATCGTGCCGTCCGTCTTACACCAAGTTACAGTTTGTCCCTTTTTAATAGTTCCACTGTGAACACGGCAAATTGCAAGTCGACCAAGGTACGGCGACGCATCCAAGTTTGTGACATGTGCTTGCAGTGACATTTCAGGATCATAAGACGGTGCCGGCACTGTATTTATTAGTGTGCTAAAAAGTGGTTCTAAGTTCTCTTCGATTGGCATGCCGCCATTTTCTGGCCGAGTTAATGAGGCACGACCAGCTTTCGCTGAAGCATAAACAATTGGAAAGTTGATTTGTTCTTCATCAGCATCCAAATCAAAAAATAATTCATAAGTTTCATCGACAACTTCAGCAATACGTGCATCAGGTCGATCTACCTTATTTATAACAAGGACAACTGGAAGTCTTTTCTGCAAAGCTTTTCGAAGAACAAATCGCGTTTGTGGGAGCGGTCCTTCAGATGCATCTACCAGAAGTATTACGCCATCGACCATCTCCAGGCCGCGTTCAACTTCGCCACCAAAGTCAGCGTGGCCAGGGGTATCAATAATATTTAAAGTAACGCCGTCAAGTGCTGCTGGCCCAACATAATTCACAGCAGTATTTTTAGCCAGAATTGTGATGCCTTTTTCGCGCTCCAAATCCATCGAGTCCATAACGCGTTCGTTCACATCTTGATTAGCCCTAAACGCTCCAGACTGCCAAAGCATCGCATCAACAAGTGTGGTTTTGCCATGGTCTACGTGGGCAATAATCGCAACATTGCGAAGATCATTTCGGATGGCAGTTTTAGAAGATTTAGAGTTATTCACTGTCGAGAGTCTAACTAACAAATGAGCTGATCATTTCCATTCCTGCTTTTCCTTACCTATGTTGGATTTTGAAATGCAAATTCACAGTTTTGACCGCATACTTAAGAAATGAATTACGCAGATCAGAAAATACTAATAGTCGGTGCCTCGGGCGCCCTGGGCTCCACTTTTGTTAAGAAATTGAGTTCCGCTGGCGCAATGGTGTTTGGCACAGCAAGTTGCGCTGAGTCAGCGAATCGAATCCCATCCGAAGCTGCCAGAACTTTTGAACTTGATTTGATGAAACCAAACAATATTCTTAAATTTTGTGATGAGTTTCTTGCTGAAAATAACAGCATTGACGGAATCGTAATTGCCAGTGGAGTTGTTGGTTTTAGTAGCGCCGAAGCAAACGGCTATGACGAGATTGCAAAACTTGCTCAGATTAACCATGCAGGTCCAGCGCTTTTATTAAGTAAATTGTTTCCTGCGTTAAAAGAATCTGGGAATGCTTTCATTCTTGGCATTACTGGTGTTGTAGTTGAGCAAGTTTTTCCTGGCATGAGTAGTTACACAAGTAGCAAAATGGCACATTCAGGATATTTACAGTCACTGCAAAAGGAATGGCGTCGTTACAAAATTCAAGTTACTGAAGCTCGGTTACCCCATACTGAAACTGGCTTAGCTACCCGAGCAATATTTGGTAGCGCGCCGCAAATGCCAGTCGGATTAAACCCGGATCAGGTTGTGGAAATTATGCTGAGTGCAGTTTTGGAAAAAAAGAATTTAATTAGCTCGGTGGAATTTTCTTAAGCTTTATTGATTAGATTTAATCTAAACATTAAATCTAAATTCGACGACCGATTAAAATTGCGATGTCGTAACTGAGTTCCGTTTTTAAACATTAAAACGGAACTCTACGACAGGTTTAAATTGCGACGTCATCACTCAATTTAGATTTAATTTAAACATTAAATCTAAATTCGACGACCGATTAAAATTGCGATGTCGTAACTGAGTTCCGTTTTTAAACATTAAAACGGAACTCTACGACGTCGCCATCTTTCATCACATATTCTTTGCCTTCGATTCGAACTTTGCCTTGTGACTTTGCCTCAGCCATCGAACCGGCCGCAACTAAGTCATCGAATCCAACAACTTCGGCTTTAATAAATCCTTTTTGGAAATCAGTATGAATCACACCAGCTGCTTCGGGGGCGGTTGCACCTTTAGTAATTGTCCAAGCGCGCGCTTCCTTTGGACCCGCTGTTAAATAAGTTTGAAGTCCCAAAGTATTGAAGCCCACTCGTGACAAAACTGATATGCCACTTTCTTGTTGACCAACAGATTGCAGTAATTCCAAAGCTTCATCGTCTGGAAGTTCAGTTAAGTCAGCTTCTAATTTTGCATCCAGAAAAACTGCTTCAGCGGGAGCAATAAGCTCACTTAATTCACGCTTGAGACTCTCATCAGAAATTTCATCTTCATCTAAATTGAAAACATAAATAAACGGTTTTGCGGTTAATAGGAATAATTCGCGGATTGGGTCTGCATCAATTCCTGATCCAAAAATAGTTTGACCCGAATTAAGTAACTCCGCTGCTTTTTGCGCAGTCGCTAAAGTTTCCGCTTTTGCTTTGTCTTGTTTAGCTTCTTTTGTTAATCGTAAAATTGCTTTCTCAAGGGTCTGTAAATCGGCCAAAATTAATTCAGTATTTATAGTTTCGATGTCGGAACTTGGTGAAATTTTTCCATCCACGTGAATAACATCTGGATCCTTGAACGCTCGAATAACTTGGCAAATTGCATCGGACTCTCGAATGTTTGCTAAGAATTTATTTCCTAAACCTTCGCCCTCGCTAGCACCGCGAACTATTCCGGCAATATCAACAAAAGTAACGGTGGCAGGCAATATTCGTTCTGAGCCAAAAATATCTGACAATACTTTTAAGCGACTATCCGGCACTGCTACTACACCAGTATTTGGTTCAATTGTGGCAAAGGGGTAATTGGCTGCTAAAACATTATTTTTCGTTAAAGCATTAAACATCGTTGATTTACCAACATTAGGTAAACCCACAATTCCGATTGTTAGCGCCACGGCTCACAAGCGTAGCCGTATTTAAGGAAGTTCCCAATTCTTAAGAAAAAGTAAGTACTTCTGCGCATTTCATTTATTCGACCCCAGTTCACCTGTACCTTATTAACTGTGTCTTTCTTAACGCAGCCCGAAGTCTCCAGTACTCCTCGTCAACCCGGTCAGATTGGTTGGACGTATCAAGGAGTTTTTGTAATTGTTACCGTCGTACTTAGCGCGGCTATGTTGGCTGACGTTTTTTTAAATCGAAAAGTTGATTTGGTATCAAATGTGGCTTTATTAGTAATTTGCCCAATTGCTGCCTGGAAAGTTCGAACTAACGATTATTTAGCTGCAATTTGGGTCGGGCCCCTAGTTTGGTTTGCGGTTTTGATGACTATCGGACAATTTGCACCAAAACGAGGTGGAAGTTTATTGCGCGAACAGTCATTGCATATTGCATATGGACTTGCTGCGCATGCAGGTTGGATTATCGGAGCAACCGTTATTTCAGGTGCTATCGCAATTGTTAGGCGCGGCCGGAATTCTTAAGTTCGCGTCGTAATTCAGGTGGTAACGCAAAAGTTAGTTTTTCAACTGATGTTTCAACTTCAGTCACTTCACCAAAACCACGAGTTGCTAGCCAATCTAGAACGTCTTTAACTAGAATTTCGGGAACTGATGCGCCACTCGAGACTCCTACAGTCTGCACATCGTTAAACCACTCTTCAGATATTTCGGCTGCGCCATCAACGCGGTAAGCAGTTTTAGATCCCGCCTCTAAAGCAACATCAACTAGCCGCACCGTATTCGATGAGTTTGCTGAACCGACAATAATCATCAATTCACATTGTGCGGCAATCTCTTTTACCGCAGCTTGTCGATTTTGGGTTGCGTAACAAATATCATCACTTGGTGGATCAATAAGTTGTGGAAATTTCATTCGTAGTTGATGGACGGTGTCAAGAGTTTCATCAACTGAAAGTGTGGTTTGGGATAACCAGGCAACAGGTCTAGTCGGATCGATTACTAAGTTCTCCACCGCAGCTGGATTTTCCACAATAGTTGTGCGATCTGGAGCCTCACCAAAGGTGCCTTCAACTTCTTCATGTCCTTCATGGCCAATTAAAAGAATTTGATAGTCCTCTTGTGCGAAGCGCTTGGCTTCACTGTGAACTTTAGTTACTAACGGACAAGTTGCGTCAATAGTTTTAAGTTGGCGAACTTCTGCTTCAGCATGAACTGCTGGCGAAACTCC
>CAJBBC010000097.1 GCA_903951185.1 uncultured Actinomycetes bacterium | reverse complement strand
GATTCTTTAATTCAGTTGGATATGTCTGAATACTCAGAGAAGCACACAGTTTCTCGACTGTTCGGTTCACCTCCAGGCTTCGTTGGTTATGAAGAAGGTGGCCAGTTAACTGAGAAAGTTCGCCGTAAACCATTCAGCGTTGTTCTTTTCGATGAGGTTGAAAAAGCTCACCCAGATATCTTTAACTCACTACTTCAAATTCTTGAAGATGGTCGGTTAACTGATGCACAAGGTCGAGTTGTTGACTTTAAGAACACCGTAATCATTATGACTACCAACCTTGGTACTCGGGATATTGCAAAAGGTGTGAGCCTTGGTTTTGCTGATGGTTCAGATGTGACTTCTTCCTACGAACGAATGAAAGCTAAAGTTCAGGATGAATTAAAGACACACTTCCGTCCAGAATTCCTAAACCGCATTGATGACATTGTGGTCTTCCATCAATTAAGTCGCGAAGAAATTGTTGAGATCGTGGACTTGATGATTGATCGTCTAGATTCGCGCCTAAAGGATAAAGACATGGCGATCGAGCTGACTCCAGCAGCAAAGCAGCTGCTTGCTAAGAAGGGTTACGACCCAGTACTTGGCGCTCGCCCATTACGTCGAACAATTCAGCGTGAAATTGAAGATCCAATGAGCGAGAAAATGCTTTACGGTGATTTGAAGCCAGGCGAGATTGTGATTGTCGATGTTGTTGGCGAAGGCGAAGAAGCTGCCTTCACAATGCGTGGCGAATTCAAGGGCGAGCTATCCGACATCAAAGTTGAAACAGCAGGTTAAATGTTCTCAGGTTTTGTTTGGGAAATCGCCGGTTGGATTTCTTTTGGGGTCAAAATACTTGCCGTAATTGATATTCCAAAAAGACCGGCAGAAGCATTCCCGTTTCTTAATCGGCTAACTAAACAAACCTGGTTAGCCATTGTGTTAGCGAGTTTGGCCACCCATTTAATTTTTGGACCTTGGGGTCTAACTGGAATTGTCGGCTTAATTGCATGTGGCGTTTATTTGGCTGACTTAAAGCCAAAAATAGACGAAATGCAAAGTAACTCACCTCGTTATTAAAAAGTAGTTTTAATGAACGGTGCAGTTGGTGATATCACCCGCGGTACAACTAATCCCAATCGCTTAAGACGGGTCGATCGTTGGGTTTTACATGCAGTCTGTCCAACTATCCGAAGTGCACAGCAACCATTAGTTGTAGACCTTGGCTATGGCGCGCTACCAATCACAACAGCAGAAATGTTCAGCCGTCTTAAAAAACATGTTCGACCAGATGTAGAAGTTATCGGGATTGAAATAGATCCACTTCGTGTTACGCAGGCTAAGCCAATTGAAGTACCTGGGTTAAGTTTTCAATACGGCGGATTTGAAATTCCAACAGGTGATCGTAATCCGATTATGATTCGGGCATTTAATGTTCTTCGACAATATGACGAATCAGAAGTTATTTCGGCATGGAAAACAATGACTGAGCGTTTAGCGCCAGAAGGTTATTTAATTGAAGGTACCTGCGATGAAATAGGTCGACGAAGTGTTTGGGTGAGTTTACGAGCCGGTCAAACTCAACCTGAAACAATAACTTTTTCTACCCACATTGCCTCATTAGAAAAACCATCAGATTTAGCACCACGGCTACCTAAAGTTTTAATCCATCGGAACGTGCCTGGTGAAAAAATATATGAATTCCTGCAAACATTCGATCGCGCCTGGCAAGCTCAAAGTAGTTTTATTCCATTTGGTTCGCGCCAACGTTTTGTCGCTGCCGTTGAACAATTAGCAAAAACGTATCCAGTTTTGGATAACAAAGATCGCTGGCGACTAGGCGAAGTAACTTTGCCTTGGGAAGTATTTATTAACTAATTACTTTTTACCCTGATTTGCCACAGCAGCAGAAGCAGATATCGCTGCCGCTGGATCTAAATACTCGCCACCTTTAGTAATTGGCTTAAGTGCACTATCGAGTTTGTAAACAAGCGGAATACCAGTTGGAATATTTAAACCAGCAATGTCGTCATCGCCGATACCATCCAAATGTTTCACCAATGCGCGTAACGAATTACCGTGAG
>CAJBBC010000096.1 GCA_903951185.1 uncultured Actinomycetes bacterium | reverse complement strand
GGCCGGTACATATTTGATTACCGTACTTCGAATTTCATTTTCCAGGTCGTGCCTAGTTAGCGGTCGGCCGCTTCCCCAGCAAACACTTCCAACTACCTGCATAGTCTGACGAGTCTGGCCAAACCAAACTCGATATCTAATTTGTCCACTTGGGCAACTTGCCGTGGAATGTTTACATAGGCCTTCACTGGTGTACATACAAAAAACTGTGTAAGCCCAAACACAATCATCACAGTTAGTAACTTGTGTTTTGGTAGTAGCCGAACCTGCAAAAGAGCTCGGTAAAAGTAGTCCGCCAGTTCCAAGGTAAGCAGCTAATTCGTTACTACCGACCACTTCTGTGGCCTGACTTGGCGATTCAAACGTTAAACAAAAGAACATGGCAATCAGGAAACTGCCGAGTCGAAAGCGTAATCTCATAGTTCAAGTAGGGCACATTTTGCACTGCTAATGCTGATGTTTAGCAGGCCTGTGGATTAAGCCGCCCCGGATAGACACTGCTGCGGACTTACAGCGGCTAGCGAATCTGCCCATACTTTAGCCGGTACTCCATGAGTTAAAGCAACATCTAATAACCGGGCTAACGAATAAGTTGGGTCGGCAAGCAATGCTTGATCTAAAGAGTTACGTGTTAGTTCTAAATCTGAATCAAGCCAAAAATTTCCGGCCAAGATTGTGGCTAGTGCAGCTCGTTCATGTTCAACACAAACATCCAGAAGTGTTTCAAGATTTTCAGAAACTATATTTCGATGTTCAGGGTGGTCATATAAAAATCGAAGCAGGCCATCGCGAATGGGTATTTGAATTAGCGCGTCAATTATTGTTTGTTTTTCTAAACTGACTGGTTGCGATGTGAGCGATACGCAGACTTGATCTCTTAGTTTTTCTAATTGTGATATTTCCATTTGCAGAGAATGGACTGGCAGTTTGAGTTTGGAAATTTATTTCTGCTTGGTGTGAGTTAAACCAATTTGTGCAGAACTATTTTTGGGCAAAAAGACACCCAGTGGTCCGGTGGCTTCCCCTCCGCCGTCTCACTGGGTGCTACGGATAAATGTAGACAATGCCTAACGGCGAGGCGCATCTGACACGCCGAAATGCACCTTTGTGAAAATCCGACCCCAATGTCAGGGTGACCTGCTGGCTGTGTCAAAGTTTCTTTATGAAGTTAGACCACGTTTCTTACGCCGTTCTGAACAACGAACTGGCTGAGACAGTACAGCGACTAGGTGCCGAGTTAGGCGCCTCTTTTATTGACGGTGGAAAGCATCCACGGTTTGGCACTCGCAACTTCATCTTGCCGTTAAGTGGCGGTGCCTACATCGAAGTTATTGCCCCACTCGATCACCCGGCAGCTGAAAGTGTGCCATTTGGCCAAGCTGTGCGTAAGCGTGCTGAAGCCGGCGGTGGCTGGATGTCTTGGGCGCTTAAAGTCGATGATTTAAAGCCAGTAGAAGCTCGTGTTGGACGTGAAGCAGGCGATGGACATCGGGTTCGCCCAGACGGTGTTGACATCCGCTGGAGCCAACTTGGGGTTATCGATCTACTTGATGATCCGCAACTACCGTTTTTCATCAAGTGGAATAGCGATGCCGAGCATCCATCTACTTCAGGTGCAAATGAAATTTCAATCTCAACTATTTCTCTTTCCGGAAACAAGTCAGCAGTTGAGACTTGGCTAGCCGACGGATTCCAAAAAGTTTCGCAAGCAGTTGACCTTGTCTGGGTTGATGATGAAGTCGATGGCATAACTGCGGTGACTTTCACAACCCCAAATGGCACTGTAGTTATTGACTAACTACTCGCTGCACATTAGCGAGGAAGTAAATTGCCGGAAACACCAATTCTTGGCTGATTAACCACATCAACATACTGCTCAACTGGTCCATAAGCGCTCAATAGCTGCGGCAAAAACTTAGCTACCACCAGTGCATCGTCATAAGCCGAATGCGCAAGTTCTTGGCTAACTCCCAAATGCTCGGTAACCGTACCTAATTTGTAATTTGGTAATTTCAGCACTTGCCTACTAAGCCAATAAGTACAAAGCCCGGGCATTTGATTTAGTTTTACACCGGCGCGATAAGACTCAGCTGAAATAAAACTCTCATCGAATTTGGCGTGGTGGGCCACGAAGACAGCGCCATCAAGCAACTGCGCAAACTGGTCATACACATCGCGATAGGTAGGCGCTTGCTCGACCATCTCAACTGAAATACCGTGGATGTGTTTTGCTCCGGTTGTTCCAGTTAATGGATTTATCAGAGTTGTTAGCGAACCTTTAATTTCACCGGATGCGTCTATCCGAACCGCTGCCAGCTCAACAATGCGATCTTCTTTCCAGGCAGCAAATCCAGTGGTTTCAACATCAACAACTACGTACTCTGCGTCATAACTTAAGTGACCGCCAGTTCCGCTATAGAAAAGGAAATTACCTTTCTTGCCAGGTATCGCAAAGCGATCATCATCTGACACAAGTACTCCTTCTGGTTATTAACCTGAATTTACGCCTTGGCTCTGACAGGAAATCTAGCAACCCACCGCTCTTGTCCTGCCCCAGCGAAATAGGCTACTAAATATGTTTACAAACCTGGTTAGCCGGTTGATAGCAGTTGGCGTAGTTACTTTCTCACTGACAGCTTGTGCCGAATCTGATCCAAACTCAGCCACTTTAGATCGACCAACTATTGCTACTAACACCAATCCGGCAATCCCCCCGCTTGAAGCAAAGAATTCAACTATTGATTGTTCGGGCTGGTCAGATGGCGCATTAACTTTCATCCGCGGTCAAGGGCAAATCGTAATCAATGAGGTTTTATATGGAGTTGCAACATTTGCCTGCGGGTTACCCAATTCAGAACTCGGTACCGAGTTCGTTGAGTCATTTGTTTATGCTGAAAATGTTTGGGCAGCTAATGGATTAGTGGCCGGACCAGATCTGCCGTTCATGACATCTGCGCCTTGTATTTCTGGCAAAGAGATAGTCTGTCCAGCTTTTTCATTGGACTTAGAAAAAGGTGAAGAAGTCTCGGGCAACGTTATAGTGTTCGAAAAAGACGGCGGTCTAGCCTGGCGGTTCGATTCGGCAAGCTAAACCACGTCTAGTAACTCTGGTGTGAGTAGCATCGGCCGGATGTAAATTGTGCAAATACTTCCTCCACCAGACCCGTTAAAAGTTGAAACAAATCGATAGGCTTTGCAAACTTGAACGCCCGGATTCACTTGTGCTTCAGCTTCTAAAAGAGTTTCGGCGCCCAAACGCAGGAGTTGAATCGAAATCTTTTCATACTTCCAGTCGGCTATGGCTGCTGACACATCTAAAGCGCCATTTGCCGATCGCCAAGCATCGTAAACATCTCCGCCAATTCTCTGTATTTCCCAATGATTTTGAGTTAAGCAAATAATGGAGGAATCAACCTGCGTCTTGATTGGATGACTGGCAGGACAAGATTTATAAATATCGTTAAATTTCACAACATCGTTTGGTCCACTAACTTCTCCAGAAATTCTTGGGAAAGTTCTAGGAGTTGATGGACTGATTGAGACGTTTGTCTCTGGAACATAAATGTGGCAAGTCGAGAAGCCTCCGCCGCCATGATAGACAGTCTGGTAACTGGCTTGCTTGCAGACTTGAGTGTTTGGCTTAGTTCTGGCTTCGGCTACTGCATCTCTTTCTACTTGAGCTCGTAGTTGATTTATGTAATCCTGTTCAGCTTTTGCGGCAGCAATGTCAGCTGACGCGTCGTATGTACCACCGGACTCCAACCATTTCTGGTGAGTATCGCCACCTATCTTTTCAATTTCCCATTGATATTCAGATTTACATATCCAATAAGTTATTCCAGTGCTCGCGTCGGATATCTGATGTTTAGTTGGATAATCTGTAGGGCAAGGTCCATCGGTGTCCATGCGAACTTCGTCAGCTGTAACTGGGTTAACTAAAAACAAGCTAATTAACAAAGTTGCGATAAGTCCAAATACCATTTTTTTTGATCGTTTCATGACGACCTCCTGCCCTAATAACAACTTAGTCGCTAAGGCTGACAAGAAGTAGCTATCCGGCTTAAGGCCTGGCTTGATGCCAAAGAGCAACGGTTGCGAGTTTAGGGTCAAACTGGGCTAATGGTTGTTCTAGCTCTAAAACCACACAGGAACAGGGCGCTAACGGGGCTGGGTAACCCGCTAGAGCCGCTAAATCAGATACTCCTGGGTTATGCGCGATCACCATGACATCTTCGTGACCCGGCCCGTATTGCTTAATGAGTTCAATTAACTCGGTTGCGCCAGCGTTATAGGCCTGGTCATCGCTCACCGATTCAATCCCAAGTTCAAGTGTTTCAAAAGTCTGCTGAGTGCGTCTTGCTGAACTAACTATGGCCAAATCAAGTTCATGTAAATTCAGTTTCAGCCACTGGCCCATCATCTGGCCTTGTAGTTTTCCGTATTCAGTTAACTGGCGAGCGTGGTCACGTAAGCCAGGCTGTGCCTGTGCGTGACGCAATAAATAAACTCGACTCATAAGTAAAGCCTAGAAGTGACGATAATGCGATCAGACTTTAGGTCCGGCTCCAACGTTAACTACATTTAACGCAGCCACCTCAGTGGCGCGAACTAGTGCGTCCTGGCGATCTTGGTTATTAATTGCAAACCAATCCTGATGTTGTGCTAAAACCGAAACAAGTCCTGCCAGAAAAGAATCACCCGCGCCGGTCGTGTCAATCGCGTTTACTGCTACTGCCGGCACAACGCACTCAACTTCGCCATTTCGAATCCATTTTGCACCTGCCTCGCCGAGTTTCACAACTAAGTCAGCCAACCCGGTAGTCCAAACTGGATCATCAAGTACATCGAACTCATCTTGATTAGCTAAAACCAGATCGGCATTAGCTAAATATTCACGAACAAGGTCTACTCCGGCCGCAGTGATTGGCGCACTTGATGCCGCATCGATAACTAGACGAGCTGAGCAATTCTTAACCACTTCAACTACCTCAAGAGCAAGCGGTCTCGTTTCTGTTCGAAGGAAGCTGTAGGCACTCATCACAACAACGGATGAATTTGAAATTACTTGTGTTTCTTTATCGGTTAACTTGAAAGCTAAGTTTGCAGCCGGATCTGGCAACATAGTTCGCTGGCCGTCGGCGCTAACCATAATGATGCAGCTACCGCTATTTGAATCAGTTATTTCTTGAATGTACTTTGTTGAAATCCCACCCTGAGTTAACTCCTGTTTAATCCAGTCGCCAATAAGGTCAGTGCCAACAGCAGCCAGAAAATCCACCGGTGTACCGATATGCGAAAGCCACATCGACATATTGCAAGGCGAACCGCCAAGGCTAAATGAGTTTGAAGTTTTCGTATCTGAGTTAATCTGCAGTGGCTGACTTAATAGGCTGACGATGTCAACGTTCACATCACCAATAACACAAATACCACCCATTTTATTTACTGGCAGCTAACGCTATTTGTCCGGCTAATTTTGCATTGGCATTAATTAAGATCACATTTACTTCAAGTGACTGATTATTTGTTTGAGTATGAAACCAATCAAGTAAAAACGGTGTCACATCTTTGCCAACAATCCCCTGTAGGTCAGCTTGCGCCAATCCAGAAGCCAATACTCGATCATGTAACTCAAGATCTAATTCATTTGCTGGTGAAACAGGTTTGGCTATTACTACTGCGCCTGGAGCCGAAATAGCATCGCGATACTTACCAAAATCGGCAGCTTCTTGTGGACTATCTACTCGCCATGGCACGCCAAAGCCGCTATCGGCGCGGTAGAAGCCAGGGAATTTATCAGTTCCGTAGCCAGCAACCGTTACCCCGATAGTTTCTAATCTCTCCAGAGTTGCCCCGATATCTAAAATCGATTTAACTCCGGCACACACAATCGTGATCTGATTCATTGCCAGTGTCATTAAGTCGGCGGAAACATCCCAAGTTTCGACAGCTCCACGATGTACGCCACCTAATCCACCAGTTGCGAAAAATTTGATGCCGGCCAGCATTGCAATATGTGTAGTTGCTGAAACTGTCGTCGCCCCATGACCACCTGTTGCAAGGATTGGACCAAGGTCACGTGTTGAAACTTTGGTTACATTACTTTTTGGATCGCCAAGGATTTCTAACTCTGCACTGGTTAACCCCACTCGAACTACCCCATCGATGATCGCAATAGTTGCTGGGACAGCGCCACCATCACGAACATTTTGTTCAATCTCTCGGGCTACTGTGACATTTCGCGGACTGGGTAAGCCATGACTAATGATGGTCGATTCAAGTGCGACAACAGCCGCCTTATCCGCTAGCGCGGCTTGAACTTCAGGATGAATTGCGAACAGTGATTTATCTAGACCCATATAGTCAGCCTATAAGTGGCTCCACCTAAGTCTGGTGGCAGACTTGAAATATGAAATTTCTAAGAATTTTGCAAGTTCTAATCTTCAGCTTAACTGTGGCCAGTTGTGGACTCAATGCAAATACTCCAGCCGCTAATTGTTTGCCCACCGCTACTGGGTATGACTTTTGTGTAACACCTAATCTGATTTCAACTTTAAGTCATGAAGAGTGGAAAGCAACTGATGGTGAGTTTGAGCAATCAGTTTTTGAGGCTGGTGCAATAAGTGCCAGCACCATTTACTACATGGAATTAACAACGAACGAAAAGCATGGACTGTTAGGGGTCTTTTTATTCCCTGAAGAGAAATTCGATGCAGCTGCCAACCCTAATGAACCGCCACGCTATGGCACTGAAGTTATTCGGCGGGATGGCCAAGTACTTTCAGTTGCTGGACCACAAGATTCGATTTTCGAGCCATTGTCGCAAGATGGCAAGAACATAACAGCGCTTTATGAGTTGATGTATAACGCCGATAGCTGGATTAATAAGTAAATAGCAAAAGCCCCCGATTACTCGGGGGCTTTTGTTTTAGTGTGTTAACACTTTATGGGTTATGAACAACCGCTAGTTGAGCCACAGCCTTCACATACGTAGCAAGAACCGGATGGACGCATCTTGATTCCACAGGTCATACATAGGGGTGCATCTGAGGTTTTACCAGTGATCTGTTCAAGTAGTTCAGCACTTGAATGAACCTGCGCAGCAGGTGCTTTTGGCACTACTGGAAGTTGCACTGGCGCCGCAGCAACTGGTGCCGCTACTGGTGCTTCGATTGCAGTTGCAATCGGTGCGTCGTAGCCAGCAACTGTTGCAGTGCGTTCATCTGCAGTGAAGATACCTAAAGCTTCACGCTTTTCGTATGGCAAGTAATCCAGAGCTAAACGACGGAAGATGTAATCCATCATGGACTGAGCCATGCGGACATCCTTGTCATCTGTCATACCTGCTGGTTCGAAGCGCATGTTCACGAACTTCGATACGAATGCTTCTAGCGGTACACCGTATTGCAGCGCGATTGAGATAGCTACTGAGAAAGCATCCATTACACCGGCAAGAGTCGATCCTTGCTTACCAAGTTTTAGGAATACTTCACCAAGTGCGCCATCATCATAAGCACCTGCAGTTAGGTAACCTTCAGCTCCACCAACAGAGAACGAAGTTGTTCGGCTGTTACGAGTCTTCGGTAGACGCTTGCGGGTTGGGTGTGACAAAGTTGTTGCTTCGCCGACTGGTGCATCTTCGCTCTTAGCTTTTGCATCAGAAAGTGGCTGGCCAACTTTGCAGTTGTCGCGGTAGATAGCTAGAGCTTTAACGCCCATCTTCCAAGCTTCGAAGTAGATTTCTTCTACTTCTTCAACCTTGGCATCAGCTGGCATGTTAACTGTCTTTGAAATCGCACCTGAAAGGAACGGTTGTGCAGCAGCCATCATGCGAACGTGACCCATTGGAGTAATTGCGCGCTCGCCCATTGCAGTATCAAAGATTTCGTAATGCTCAAGCTTTAGACCTGGTGCATCAATTACGTGACCTTTGTCGCCAATGTATTCAACGATTGCTTCAACAGTTTCTTCGGTGTAACCGAGTTTGCGAAGTGCGCGTGGAATTGTTTGGTTAACGATCTGCATTGAACCGCCACCAACTAGTTTCTTGAACTTAACTAATGAGAAGTCAGGTTCGATACCAGTTGTGTCACAGTCCATCATGAAGCCGATGGTGCCAGTAGGTGCAAGCACAGAGGCCTGTGCGTTACGCCAACCATTCTTTTCACCAATCTTGTTACCTTCTTGCCAAGCTGCGGTTGCTAGTTTCAGCACGTCGCCATCAAGTGAAGTAACTGACTTAGCTGCTTCGCTTGCTGCTTGGTGTTTGCGCATAACTCGCTTATGACCTTCAATGTTGCGGGCATAACCTTCATAGGCACCAACGATGCCAGCTAGTTCTGCTGAACGCTTGTATGAAGTACCGGTCATTAGCGATGTAATTGAGCCAGCAAGTGCGCGGCCGCCTTCACTGTCGTAAGCAAGGCCAGTAGCCATAAGTAGTGCACCTAAGTTTGCATAACCAATACCTAGCTGACGGAACTTACGAGTTGTGTCACCAATCGGTTCTGTTGGGAAATCAGCGAAACAAATCGAGATGTCCATCGCAGTGATGATGTATTCAACAGCCTTAGCAAATGTTGGCGCATCAAATGTATCGTCATCTTTTAAGAACTTTAGAAGGTTCAAAGATGCGAGGTTACATGATGAGTTATCAAGTGACATGTATTCAGAACATGGGTTAGATGCATTGATCCGACCAGTTTCTGGGTTGGTGTGCCAGTCGTTGATTGTGTCGTCGTACTGGATACCTGGATCAGCACATGCCCAAGCTGCTTGCGCAACTTTATTGAATAGTTCGCGGGCATCTACTTCTTCAACTACTTCACCGTTAGTGCGAGCACGAAGACCAAACTTGCTACCTGATTCAACAGCTTTCATGAATTCATCAGATACTCGAACCGAGTTGTTTGCATTCTGGTACTGCACCGAGATGATGTCTTTGCCGCCAAGGTCCATGTCGAAGCCAGCATCGCGTAGAGCGCGAATCTTGTCTTCTTCACGAACTTTTGTTTCGATGAATTCTTCAATGTCTGGATGATCAATGTCTAAAACAACCATCTTGGCAGCACGACGTGTTGCGCCACCGGACTTGATAGTTCCAGCAGATGAGTCAGCGCCACGCATGAAGCTAACTGGACCTGATGCAGTTCCACCTGAATTCTTCAAAATTTCTTTTGATGAACGGATACGAGAAAGGTTTAGACCAGCACCTGATCCACCTTTGAAGATCATGCCTTCTTCGCGGTACCAGTTAAGGATTGATTCCATTGTGTCGTCAACAGACAGAATGAAACATGCGCTGACTTGTTGAGGTGAGGCAGTGCCCACGTTAAACCAGACTGGTGAATTGAATGAGAAGACCTGGTGTAACAACATCCAAGTTAATTCGTGTTCAAAAATATCTGCGTCTTGTTCAGTACCGAAGTAGCCGTGTTCTTTACCGGCTTTTGTGTAAGTAAGTACAACACGGTCAATTAGCTGACGAAGGGTACGCTCACGAGATTCAGTTCCCACTTGGCCACGGAAGTATTTTGTGGTCACGATAGTTGAAGCGTTAACACTCCAAAAATCAGGAAATTCTACGCCACGCTGTTCGAAAACAGTTTCGCCAGTTTTCCAGTTGGTCTGAACTACGTCACGGTTTTCCCAAGTGACTTCGTCATATGGGTGAACACCTGGTGTGGTGTAAAGCCGTTCCATTGTTAGGCCCTTGCCTTTTCTTTTCGCACCCGTTGATGCGTTGACCATGTCGGTCATTTGCCCTCCTCATGAGCTTTAATGTTTTTTTTAAATCTTTTCTTACTTGTCTTATTTCGTTCTAGGAAGTTTGCTTTCGAGGGAAGTGAAAGTTTTTGTGCCTTGCATTTAGTGCTTTTGATTTTCGTGCGATTTAGTGCGGTTAGTTTGGGCGACTGGGCGGTTAATGCGCCGCAGTTTGCGCCTTACTACTTCGCAGGTCTTCGATTTCGAGTTCGAAGTCCGCCAGCGATTCAAACGCTCGGTAAACCGAAGCGAATCGCAGATAAGCGACTTCGTCTAGTTCGCGAAGTGGTCCAAGAATTGCTAAACCAACTTCGTTACTTGGAACTTCAGCTGCGCCCGATGCACGAACTGCTTCTTCAACACGCGCTGCAAGTAGCGCAAGATCATCAGCGTCAACTGGTCGGCCTTGGCAGGCACGGCTAACACCTTTGATAACTTTTTCGCGGCTAAACGGTTCAGTTACACCGTTACGTTTAACTACGTTTAATGTGATCGTTTCGTTAGTTGTAAAACGACGACTACATTCTGGACACTCACGACGGCGTCTAATCGATTGACCATCTTCAGTGCCACGGGAATCAACAACACGGGAGTCATTGTGTTTGCAGTATGGGCAAAACATCTTGGTTGACTCCTTTTCAGCTAATCTCCGTGACCCCCACATGTTGTGGTGACCCAGGTACCCCGGTTTAGGGCTATCTAGAGGTGTTACTCGTGTTAACTGGAGTTAATTCCTGTTAACAGTTGTTACTGGTGTGACGCTGAAATTCCGCAGATTTCTCCAGGTTTTGGACCCTTTTGGGGATAACCTGTGTGTAACTAGACACAATCTGTGGGTGAATTACAGCGCTGTAACCACTAGATGTAGTGACTCTAGAGCTTTCTAGGTCCATATGCAAGCGATATCGCTATATGTGGCGTGTTCGGCGTGTTGCCACCCCCATATATAGGATTTGACTCGACTTTGAGCTCCAATTTAAGCGAAAAATCGCCTATTTACAGGCCTATAAAGCCAAACTCCCGCTCTAGAGTTCGGGCTAGAGCGGGAGTTTGCAGATCTGCACCAAAGTGCAGAAGTTTTAATTACCGCATTTCACGTCGGCGTCTAAGACCTAGCCCAACTAGGCCGATCATGACCAAGCCGAATGCAAATGCAAGTACCTGTTCCAGTGCTCGAGCAAAACCAGTCACTCCGTCGTTCTTTTGTTCGAGTGCTTGATCGTTATTCGCAGATATTTTTTCAACTACGCGCACACCTAAGGCGATAGTGAACAAATCGTTATCCGAAGTTAAACCATTCAGAACAACAGTGTGCTTACCGATTGGAACTTTGTTATCAATTGTGAATTCATTTGCAAAAGAACCATCTGAACTTGCGATACCTGATCCAAGTCGAACTGGTTGTGAGTACAACCAAGCTTCAACTGGACTACCTGGCTTGAATCCAGAACCAGTTGCACTAACCGAGTTGCCCTTGATCACACTTATTACACCCGTAGCATCAACTGCGATGTCATCGCCTTTAGCGTCTTGTGAAGTTAAAACTAATTCCATTGAATCGCCAAATGTAATAAGTGTTTGAGTTTGTTGTGGTGTGACAATCGGTTGGACTGGAACCCGATTAATCAAAGTGATCACTTCACCAATACTTGGCACGTTAAGGCCATTAGTTGGATACGGCGCATTACGTAATTCCGGATATCTCGAAACAGGAGCTGTCACCGGCTTTGCGGCCTCAGGTGAATTAATTAGTGGCGTTCTAGTTGAGGTATCAACTCGAGTTGAACTTGGCGCACTAAGTACTGGGTTCAATACAGCCGGTGCGCTACCTGAACTAGCTGAATTCGAAGTCCAGTAAGCGTAAAGTGTCACATCACTATTGACACCCGGTGAGTATGGGAATGTTACAAGCGAAGTTGGGTCTCCATCAGTTGATAACCAGCCATCGAATGTGTAACCCGACTTAGTTGGTGCACTAGGTGCGGCAATTGTTCCCGGTTGAGTAAACAAAGTGTCACTGACACTTGAGCCACCCTTGCTGTCGAATACTGCGTTGAAAGTTGGGTTCAATCTTGGCATCACACCTGTTGAAGCTGCACTTGATGCTGAATTACCAACAGCATTTGTTGCAAGCACAGAAAATGTGTACGTGGAGTCGTTAGTTAGGCCAGTTACTGTACAACTAGTGGTTGCGATCGCAGTACAAGATGCTCCGCCTGGGCTTGCTGTTGCGGTGTACGAAGTTACAGCTGAGCCACCTGAACTAAGTGGCGCAGTCCAAGAAACAGTTGACTGAGCATTCAAGTTTCCAACCGCAGTCACCAAGCGCGGTGCAGTCGGCTTGGTCGCAGCAATAACAATTTCAGGATCTTCAGAAATTTGAATTACAACTTCGCCATCGTCTGTGGCCGTAGCAACTTCGGTCGCAACACCCTTAAGGATGCTGTAAATTTTTGCACCAGCCCGAATGTCTGGATTTGTTAAAGTCAAAACCAAAGGTTTACCCGAAGCTGCGCTAGGCACAGTAGCTGTTGCACCTGTACCTAATTGCCAATGTAAAACAACGGAAGTGAAGTAGGCGTACGAGTTATCAATAATGCTCTTAGGTCGCGCTAAATCTTCAACGAACGAGACTGAAACAACGGTGCCAGTTGGCAGTGCTCCATTTGGAATAGATAGCGCTGCGCCTGTTCCACTTAATGCGTGATCGCCAGTCCAAGTGTGACTTCCTGTGACTGTAATTGTGGCTAACGAATTCAAGTGCGCTGGATTAATTCCAGAAAGCGAGTTTTGAACCCATTTTGCATAAAGTGTTTTGGACGCGCTCGGAGTTACCAAAGCAGCAGCTGCACCATAACTAACGGTAGTGCTTGAATCTTCATACCAGCCATCGAAAGAATATCCGGTTCGTGTTGGCGCTGGCAATGTTGTTGATGCTGCTCGAGCCACACTGACACTTGATTGAGCAAGTGTGCCGCCAACCGAATCATAAGTGAGTGTGTACGAGCCATCCACCCAACGAGCTACAAACATCACATCGCTTGCCGGTGTATAGCTTGACCCAAGTTTTGTTGAATCGGTATTCGTTTGCCAGCCATCGAATACATAACCATCGCGAGTATGTCCGCTACCAAGCGGAAGTGTTATCGCAGCATCACCAACTGTGTAAATCGATGAAGCAGTTGGTGTACCAACTCCCCCATTCCAGTCGTAACTTACGTTGTAACGTTTAGCAGTCCAAAGTGCAGTAAATGCTGCGTTTGTTGAACCGACTGTATAAGTTGTGCCCACACCATAAGTGACGCCACCAAGTGTCCAGCCACTGAAGTCATAGCCAGTTTTTGTTCCTGGGCTTGGCAGCGTAACAGTTTGACCAATGTTCTTAGTTTGAGTTGCTGGGGTGGTGCTGCCACCAATCGAATCGAATGAGATTGAATAATCAACAGCCGTCCACTGCGCGTAGTAAACAAATGAGCTGCTTGTAACGGTGGTGGTTGCCCCAGCTGCAAATGGCGCATTCGACTGATCTTTCCAACCACCAAATGTGTAACCCGTCCGATTTGGTGCATTACTTAATGTAATTGATTGATTTGCCAGACATGTGTTGTTGGCTTGTGCACATTCGCTATCGATGTCAACGATGCCAGTACCACCATTCAAGGCATAGCGAACTTCGTATAGGCGGATCCATTGGGCAGTAAATGTTGGCGCGCTCGCTCCCATTAAATAAGTCTGTCCAGGGTTGAAGATCGAAGTCCCGTTACTCCAACCAAAGAATTGATAAAGATTGGTGTTAACCGTCACATTGCTACTTACGTCCGTCGGACTTGAACCCAATGTGATTGTGGTGTTGTAGTCAGCAGTTGTATCGGCAGGGAATGTTGCAACGTATGACCCTGTTAAATTAATCGTCTCTAATGCTCCGCGATTGAAAGTCACAGCGTAGGAATTTAAATCCCAAATTGCATAAAGTACTACGTCTGCGGTTGTGGTTGCACTTGATTGGCCAATGCCAGTTGGACTTGTTGACCAGCCAGTAAACGTATAACCGGTTTTTGCCATATTGCCTCGACCTGGCAAAGTCACCGCACTATTGCCCGAAGTGTAAGTATCGGAAGTTCTAGCTGGGGTTCCAGTTGCGCCATTCGTGTTGTACGTAATGTTGTAAGTATTTGCAGTCCACTTTGGATACAGAGTAATACTTGCTGCACTGAAGGTATATGTAGCGCCTGATTGATAAACAGTGCCGGTGTTATCTGAAGCTGTTGTCCAACCAGCAAATGTGTAACCAGTTCGCGCTAAGTTCGTATTGGCTTTAACTGTTGCAATCTCCCCGATGTTATAAACCGTTGAATCAGTTGGTGCAGTGCCACTGCCAGCATTCTGATTCGAGTATGTAACTGAGTAATCATTAGCAGTCCAAAGTGCATACAGAATTACTGGTGCACTAATTGTGTAACTTCCAGAATTCAAAATTTTGGTTGAAGTGTTGTTGACTGTTGTTGACCAGCCATTAAATGTGTAACCAGAGCGAGCCATAGTGCTTTGCGAAGCCACTGTAATTGCTGTGCCACCCGTTGTGTATGAACCTGACGTTGCGGAAGGTGAACCTGAAGTTGCACCATTTGTGTCATACGTGATCGCGTAAACAGCTGCTACCCAACGTGCATACAGAGTTATGTCAGCGGTCGGTGTATACGGGCTAGATAATTTCGTTCCACCGTTTGATGTTGCCCAACCATCAAAGCGATAGCCAGTTCGAGTCATAGTTCCAACTGTTGGCAAACTCAATGCGCCAGTTGATATTCCGTAAACTTCGCTAGATTTCTCAGCTGAGCCGGTAGCGCTATTAACGTTGTAAGTAACTGTGAATTGAATTTCAGACCATTGCGCATAAAGCGTTACTGAAGCATAAATAGTTACGTTTGCGCTATTGCTGTAGGCGGTTCCAGTTCCGTTTGCCAAGGTATTCCAACCAGCGAATGTATAACCGGTTCTTGTGAATGCATTCGTAGTTAATGCCGTGGATGCACCAGAAGTTATAGATTGCGTTGATGTTGTCGGGGTTCCGTAATTTGAATTGAAAGTAACAGTATTTGTGTTGGCACTCCATGTTGCCGTTAGGGTTACGTTTCCACTTACTGTGCCGGTTGAAGGATAAGTTGCCGCTGCTGCGTAAGTACTTGTGCCATCAGACCAACCGGCAAAGGTATATCCAGTGCGGGAGTATGTATTTGATGGCGTTGTGAAAGTTGATCCGTATGAAACAGTCAATGGCGAAGTTGGTCCAATACCTGATCCACCAGTGCCAGCTGCGTAAGTGATCGTTTGAGTATTCGCTGTCCAGGTGGCCGTGAGTGTTACGTTTCCACTGACTGTCCCTGTTGATGGATAAGTAGCGGCAGCTGCGTAAGTATTTGTGCCATCAGACCAACCAGCGAAGGTATAGCCAGTGCGCAAGTAAGTGTTGGCTGGAGTCGTAAAAGTTGATCCGTATGAAACCGTTAGAGGTGAAGTCGGTGCACTACCTGATCCACCAGTGCCAGCTGCGTATGTGATTGTTTGAGTATTCGCTGTCCACTTGGCATAGATAGTGCGCGATTGAGTTGGCGAATACGGGCTTGTTAATGCGCTGCCAGTTAAGTTTGAGGCCTCGTACCAGCCAGCAAGCGTGTAGCCAGTTTTAGTAGGACTTGGCAGGGTAATACCAGTTCCAGCAAATGTGTAACTGCCATCTGCTATTGAAGTGCCGCCATTTGAGTTGTAGGTAATTGTGTAAGTATCGGCAGTCCATTTGGCGTAAAGCGTTAAGGCGCCAGTAATTGTGACTGATTGCCCATTTGTGTAATCAGTTCCTGAACCGTTTGCGGCAGTATTCCAACCAGCGAACGTGTAGCCAGTTCGAGTGAAAGTATTCGACGTAAGAGCCGTTGAAACATCAGTTGTAATCGACTGCGTACTTGTTGTTGGCGTGCCGTAATTTGAATTGAACGTAACGGTATTTGAGCTAGCAGTCCATTTGGCGTAAAGCGTTAAGGCGCCAGTAATAGTTACTGATTGCCCATTTGTATAATCAGTTCCTGAACCGTTTGCGGCAGTATTCCAACCTGCAAATGTGTAGCCCGTTCTGGTG
>CAJBBC010000095.1 GCA_903951185.1 uncultured Actinomycetes bacterium | reverse complement strand
TGCGGCAATTGCTGGCGTTCTTATCGGCACATCGTTTCGAATTTTTAATCCAGTAAATATGCGAGCAATATTTAATTCTTCTAAGACTCAGATTTCTATTTACTTGGTCACAGCATTGGCGACATTAGCCATTGATTTAATTTGGGGTATCGCCATTGGCTTAATCCTGCACTTTTTTGCAACCCGCCTGGAAAGAACTAGTGCTGATTCACGCTAAGCCTTGGGTTTCGCACCTCTGATTCCATAAAACGCTCCTTGGACCGACCGATAAAAGCTAATTGTGCGCCTGTACGATTAATCTAAGTCAGAGTTAATCTAAGTCAGAGTGAGGAGCTGGGAATGCAAGCACCAAAAATGCAAGATAACCGGTTCGGCCGTCAATTTGGCCTAGCTCTGTTAGTCCTTGGGTTGATCAGCATTTGGCAAGAGTGGCCGATTAATTTGGCTTATGCTTTTTTTGGCTTTGGCTCTTTGATTCTTATTTTGGCTCAGTTTGCTCCCAAGTTACTTGCTCCGATAAACAAAATCTGGATGGGTTTTGGATTTCTACTAGGCAAAGTTGTCTCTCCGATAGTTCTTTCACTTATTTTTACTGTGCTCTTTGTGCCCACTGCACTATTTATGCGCCTCCGGGGTCGAGATGAACTTAAATTACGCGATCGGGCTGGCGCTTCATTCTGGTTAATCCGGGAAAAATCAAATATTGAGCCTAGTTCGTTTAGAAACCAGTTTTAGTTAGTATCGAATAACAGATAAAAGGTGGATTGAGATGAGTTTCTTACGTGAAATTTGGACTTTCTTACAAAGTCGAAAGAAACTTTGGCTACTGCCAATAATTATCGTCATGTTGATTCTTGGTGTGCTGCTCCTGCTGGCGCAAACCAGTGTATTTGCCCCATTTATCTACACACTCTTCTAATTCGGGATACTCAATGCGAATACTTGGGATATCTGCTTTCTACCATGACTCAGCAGCTTGCTTAATTGATGACGGAAAAATCATTGCTGCAGCGCAAGAAGAAAGATTCACTCGAATAAAACATGATTCAAGTTTTCCGATTAATTCAATCAATTTTTGCATCCGTGAAGCTGGAATAGATCCAGATCAAATTGATCATGTGGTTTTTTACGAAAAACCTTTTCCAAAATTTGAGCGACTACTTGAAACATATTTAGCTTATGCGCCAAAAGGCTACAAGTCTTTCGCTGCTGCCATGCCAGTTTGGCTGACTGAAAAGCTCTTTCAAAAAAGTCAGTTAACAAAATTACTGAAGAACGAAGTGAGCAAAGACTCTAATTGGAGTGAGAAATTACTTTTCAGTGAACATCATCTTTCACATGCAGCTAGTGCCTTTTACCCATCTCCATTCAAATCAGCAGCTGTGCTAACGATGGATGGTGTTGGCGAGTGGCCTACTTCTTCACTGGCAATCGGCAATAACAATGAACTTGAAGTAATTAAAGAAATACATTTCCCGCATTCCCTCGGATTGCTCTACTCAGCATTTACATATTTCACCGGGTTCAAAGTTAATTCGGGCGAATATAAAGTTATGGGATTGGCGCCATACGGGCAACCAAAATACTCACAATTAATCTTGGATAATTTAATCGACCTAAAAGATGACGGATCTTTCCGCCTGAATATGGATTACTTCGATTACGCCACTGGCCTTCGAATGACAAATCGAAAGTTTGCCGATTTGATTGGCGGACCCGAGCGAGTTTCTGAATCTGAATTAACTCAGCGTGAAATGGATTTAGCGGCGTCGATTCAAGATGTAACCGAAGAAGTTGTACTTAGACTTGGCCGCTCGATAGCAGGCGAAACCGGCCAACGAAACCTCTGCCTTGCTGGTGGTGTTGCGCTCAACTGTGTGGCAAATGGCAAGTTACTGCGTGATGGTTCATTTGAAAATATCTGGATTCAACCGGCAGCTGGTGACGCCGGTGGTGCTTTAGGCGCTGCACTTGCAGTGCACCACTTAATGTTCAATGCTCCT
>CAJBBC010000094.1 GCA_903951185.1 uncultured Actinomycetes bacterium | reverse complement strand
TATTAACTCCACCAAAATCAGCAATGTACTTAGATCCACGCCTAGATATCAGGAATCCCACCACAATAAATAATGCTCCAGTGGAGAAGCCGTGGTTAACCATGTAAAGCGTTGACCCGCTTAGACCTTGGGATGTCATTGCAAAAATACCCATCACAATAAACCCGAAGTGCGATACCGATGAAAAAGCAACAAGTCGTAGTAAGTCTGTTTGGCCAATGGCTAGTAGCGCGCCATAGAAAATACTGACAACCGCTAAACCAATAATCACTGGAGCGTAATACTTGCTCGCGTCAGGAAATATCGGAAGTAGATAGCGAATCATTCCAAATGTGCCAACTTTATCTAGCACGCCAACTAACAATGTTGAAGTTGCAGGTGTTGCTTGCGCTGCTGCATCTGGTAACCATGTGTGGAATGGAACCATTGGTGCTTTCACCGCAAAAGCGAAAAAGAAGCCCAAGAAAAGTATTTTTTGAGTTGCTGGATCTAAATTAAGTGCAGCTAATGCGCTGAAATCAAAAGTTCCAGCTCCGAGTTCTTTACCGGAGGCAACGTAAAGTCCGATTAAAGACGCCAGCATAAACAATCCGCCAACAAGTGAATAAAGTAAGAATTTCATTGCTGCGTAAGCTCGTTGCGGCCCACCAAATCTTCCGATTAACAAATACACCGGAATAAGCATTGCTTCGAAAAATACATAAAACAGGAATAAATCGGTGGCCGCAAAAACACCAATCATGAAAGTTTCTAAAACTAAGAAAAGTGAAAAGTAACCTTTAACAGTTCCTTGACCGATATTCTCAACATCGTTCCAACCGGCAATCATGACAAGCGGAACTAAAATAGTGGCCATCACTATAAGGACAGCCGCAATTCCGTCTACGCCAACTGCCCAACTAATTCCAAATGAAGGAATCCATTCATAACTTTCGACGAACTGCATTCCGACTGCATTAGCGTCAAGATTGATTCCTAAAAATACAGCTCCAGCAGCTGTTACCAGTGCTGTAAAAAGTGCAATTTGTTTTGCTAATAATTCGCGGCCAAGTGGCAGGGCAAAGACTACGAGCGCACCCACAAGTGGCAGTGCCATCAAAGTTGTTAACAACATAGTTAAAGCCTCACTAGAAGTAGAACGAATGCAATCAACGCGGCTCCGCCGAATATGAATAGGGCATATGAGCGGGTGTAGCCAGACTGAGTACTGCGTACCCGTGCAGAAAGTCCACCAACTGTGGCAGCTAAACCATTGACCACACCATCGACACCTTTTGCATCGAAGAAGGTTAATAAGCGAGTTAAGTGCTGGCCAGGTCGCATAAACACTGCCTCATTAAATGCATCACCATAAGCATCTGCTCGCGCAGCTTTAGTTAAGAAACTTACATTTGTTGGTGCTGTGACTGGGACCGGACGACGTCCATATTTAAACCAGGCATATCCGGCACCGAGTAGCACAACTGAAAGCGTGATTGGAATAAGCACAGTATTTGAAACAGAATGCGCTGGATAAGCAAAACCGACCACTGGCTCTAGCCAATGTTCAATGTCGCCAACATATAAAAGTAGTAAGCCGCCAAGCACAGATCCGAACGATAAAACAATCATCGGAATGGTCATTGTGTTTGTTGATTCATGCGGATGCACATCATCTTCCCAACGTGCTTCGCCAAAGAATGTCATGGTCATCATTCGGGTCATATAAAAAGCTGTAACACCAGCACCGAGTAAAGTTGCGAGCCCGATAAGTATGCTTTGTCCAAAGGCAGCATGGATAATTTCATCTTTTGACCAAAAGCCCGCAAATGGCGGAATTCCGATAATTGCTAAGAAGCCAAGTCCGAAAGTCACGTAAGTAATTTTCATGAAACTTCGTAGCGCTCCATAGTGACGCATATTTACGTCGTCATGCATACCGTGCATAACTGAACCAGCACCAAGGAACAATCCGGCTTTGAACATACCGTGAGTAAGTAAATGGAATATTGCAAAAACGTAACCCACTGGGCCAAGGCCAGCTGCCAAAATCATGTAGCCGATCTGACTCATCGTTGATCCAGCTAAACCCTTTTTAATGTCATCTTTTGCAGTACCAATGTAAGCGCCAAGTAAAAGTGTGATGGCACCAATAATTACAACTGCAGTTCGAGCTGTTTCGGAAAGATCAAAAATTGCATGGGCGCGAGCGATTAAGTAAACGCCAGCCGTAACCATAGTCGCTGCGTGAATAAGCGCTGAAACTGGAGTCGGACCTTCCATTGCATCAAGTAACCATGACTGCAAAGGGAATTGTGCACTCTTGCCGCAGGCGGCAAGTAATAAAGCTAGGCCAATCCAAGTAACGGTAGTTTGATTAGCATTTGCTGCAGACTGCGCCACACCTTCAAAAGTTACAGTGCCAAAGGTTACGAACATAAGCATTACGGCGATTGAAAGTCCAACATCGCCAACTCGGTTAACGATAAATGCTTTTTTACCAGCTGCTGCTGCTGAAGGTTTCTGCTGCCAAAAACTAATTAGTAAATAAGAAGCAAGGCCCACACCTTCCCAACCAACATATAAAAGTAAGTAGTTATTGGCTAACACGAGCAATAACATCGCTGCTACGAATAGGTTTAGGTAAGCAAAAAACTTTCGACGATTTTCGTCGTGTTCCATGTATCCAATTGAATAAATGTGAATTAAAGTTCCAACACCAGTAATAAGTAAAACGAAAACTATCGATAACTGATCTAAGTGCAGCGCAAATGGAACTTCTAGTCTGCCAACTGCGATCCAAGTGAAAAGATGCTGAGTTAGTGAGCGTTCTTCATCGGCTAAACTCACCATTTTCATAAACTGGTTTACGCCAACTAAAAATGCAGAACCAGACATTAGTACGGCTAAATAGTGGCCCCAACTATTTGTTCGGCGCCCACCAAGGAGAAGTACAGTTGCGCCAAATAATGGCAAACCAATTAGTGCGGCAATCATCTGTTATCCCTCTAATACTTCAGCAGACTGGCTTCATCGATCGAAGCAGATTTACGGGTACGGAAAATTGTCAAAATAATCGCTAAGCCAACAACCACTTCGGCCGCAGCAACTACCATCACGAAGAATGCAGTTACTTGGCCGTCAAGAGTTCCGGTTATTCGAGCAGCCGCAACAAAAGCTAAATTTGCAGCGTTGAGCATCATCTCAACACTCATAAAAACAATAATTGCGTTACGGCGAACTAAAACACCAAAGGCACCAATTGTAAAAAGGATTGCCGCTAAGACTAAGTAATTATTTGCGTTCACTTAGTCACCTCTTTAGTGGTTGTTTCATCGTCACCATTACTTTGAAATGGTTTCGGTAAAGAAGCTTGCGATGGGGATCCATCTGGCAAAAGTCCGGGCACATTAACTGCGTTATTTGTGGCCATCACACCAGGTGCAGGTAGTGGAGTCGGATGTCCACTTAAAGTGCGCTCACGTTGTAACTGTGCTTGTGTTTTGCGCGGATGCACTCGTTCTCGATGTGCTAAAACCATTGCGCCAAGTGCTGCAGTGATTAGCAGTGCCGAAGTAACTTCAAATGCTAGTAAATATCGACCAAAAATTAATTCGGCCAGTCCTTTAATATTGCTGCCTCGAAAATTATTTGCCACCGTAAGTCCGCGGGCATTGATTGCACCTGAACTTGTAATACCGGCAATTAACATTGCACCAAATGAAATACCAAAAAGAGATGCAACTAAACGTTGTCCTTTAATCGTTTCAAGTAATGAGTCAGCAGAATCAACGCCCACAATCATTAAAACGAATAGGAAAAGCATCATTACTGCGCCGGTATAAACCACAATTTGGACAGTTCCTAAGAATGCAGCTTCTAGTGAGAAATAAAGTATTGCAATATTGATCATCGTGAACGCTACCCAAAGCGCACTATGGACAGCTTTGCGTGAAACAACCATGCCAACTGCACCCATTACTGAAAAAGTTGCAGTCACCCAGAAGACTACGGATTCGCCATTCATTAAGAATCCGCCTTGGTTTTATTCTTTACTGATCGACTATCTACTGAACCACTATCTGCTAAACCACTAAATACTGAGCCCTCGTAGTAATCCTGTTCAGTTTTACCTGGCGCCATATCGTGTGGCGGTAACTGCATTCCAGCTAGCAACGGAGCCAACAAATCTTCTTTTTCAAAAATTAACTTCGCTCTTGAATTATCAGCAAGTTCGTATTCATTGGTCATAGTTAATGCGCGAGTTGGACAAGCTTCAATACAGAGTCCACAAAGAATGCAGCGTAGGTAGTTAATTTGATAAACCCGGCCATAGCGTTCACCTGGTGAAAAACGTTCTTCTTCTGAATTATCTGCGCCTTCAACATAAATAGCGTCGGCCGGACAAGCCCAAGCACATAACTCGCAACCTATACATTTTTCTAAACCATC
>CAJBBC010000093.1 GCA_903951185.1 uncultured Actinomycetes bacterium | reverse complement strand
TTTCGGCGTATTGGTGTGGCCACACCGATAAACACAAACTGGTTTCGCATGTAAGCACGAGCACCTGCGCTAGCTTTTGAATCAGATTCCTGAACAAGTTGTTTACGAAGTTTTTTTATAATTTTAGAATTACGGACCATCGGTGCAAACTACGCCTGCTCTAGCTACTCCGGTTAAGAAGTATTCGTCCACTACTTCATCTATACAAGCGGACCCCTGTTGGTAGGCAGTATGCCCGTCGCCATCGAGAGTTAAAAGTTGTGCATTACTTAATTGACTAGCAAGTGCTTGTGCCCAAACATAAGGCGTAGCTGGATCATGTGTAGTTCCAACTACGAGTATTTGCGCGGACCCGATAGCTTTAAGTTCACTCGGTACCCCAGTTGCTGGCACTGGCCAGTAAGTGCAGGCGATATTTCCCCAGGCTAAATACCCGCCAAATACTGGAGCGAATTCTGACCACTGAGTTGCTAAGTCAGCAGTTTGTTCAACTGATAATCGGTCGGGTCGATCAATACAATTCACCGCCATAATTGCATCATTTGAATTATCTGAATAAGTTCCATCAGTATTGCGACTTGTATACAAGTCCACACTTGCCGCTAACCCACTGAAGTCACCAGAAAATGCAGCGGCAAGCATCGGTCGTAATTGAGACCACCCATAAGTGACATCGTAAAGTCCACCAACTACACCGAGAACACCCATCGCCTGGGTGAAATCTCGGCCATCAGCCAATTTTGCTGGATTACTATCCAAATCATCGAGCATACTTTTTATTTGAGCGATACCAGCTTGGGCTGATCCAGTTAGCGGACAATCTTGCTGCGTTAAACAATCTTGCACAAACCTAGCCAACGCATCTTCAAATCCGCGAGCTTGACCTTCAGATAGTTCCAGGTTTCCAAGTGTTGGGTCAATTGCACCGTCAAGTAACATCCGACCTACATTTTGGGGAAAAAGTTCCGCGTAATTTGCACCAAGAAATGTGCCGTAACTCTTACCGAGCCAATTTAACTTTTCATCCCCAAGTGCAGCGCGAAGAATGTCTATATCTCTTGCAGCACTTACTGTGTCAACCAAACTAATTAAATCTGGCGAATTCGTTAAACAAGCCTCGCCAAAACCTTGCAGCATCGATACTGATTCGGCAATTTCGTTTTCATCATCAGGTGTGCCATCGATCGCCACATATTTATCAGTGGTTAAGTCATCAATACATTCAATTGGAGTACTTTCACCAACCCCACGAGGGTCAAATCCAACAATGTCAAAATTTGCTCGGATAACTTCGGTAGTTACAAACTGCGCAGCCCGGGCGTATGAAATACCGCTACCACCGGGACCACCAGGATTTAAAATTAAGGAGCCTAAGGTATTTTCTTTTGCGCTTAGACGAATCACTGATATGGCAATCGCTTTTTTAGCTGGATTAGCGTAATCAAGTGGCACAGTGAGTTTTGTACATTCAAAACTGTCGCCGCAGTTTTCCCAGTTAAGTTCTTGTGTGTAGTAGCCAGATAATCCTGTTGGATCATCACTAGTTGCTGCTGGCGGAGTTAAGTCGACTTTTTCTTCAGAACTAAATGAGCCGTAGCCGATGGCTGAGACAATGACAATCAGGACAGCAGTTACGGCTGCTAAGAACTTACGCACTTTTGACTCCGGGCTTGGGTGATGAAACGACTCTATTGCTAATCGACGAAGTTTTAGTTAACTAGATCGGAAGAGCGTCGTGTAGG
>CAJBBC010000092.1 GCA_903951185.1 uncultured Actinomycetes bacterium | reverse complement strand
CGCCTTGGGTAAATAGGAAATATAAGTAACCAAGTGATAGCGGTGCCAAAATAATAGTTTCGATAGTCAAACTTTCAATTGCTTCAACATTAGCTAGCTTTTTAATGTAGCCATAGAGCGAAAAAGTCAGCGCCAACGAAAGAGCGACATAAGGTGGCGCTCCCAAAGTCACAGTTAGATATAAAACTGACAGGCCAGCAACCCAAATTGCAAACCACTGCAATTTACGTAATTTCTCTTTAAGTAAAACCACCCCAAGAGCAATACTAAAAAGTGGATTTATGTAATAGCCAAGTGATGAATCCAGGATTCGGCCAGACACACTAGCCCAAATAAATAATCCCCAGTTAACCGCAATTAATACGGATGCCAAAGCAAGTAACCAAACTTTTCGCTTGTCTTTAAATACTGCGGCAACATGATTCCATTTATGTTTCACCCATAAGAAAATACTTAAAACAACTAAGCTCCACACCACACGGTGTGCCAATATTTCTAATGGTCCAGCAGGTTGTAATTTTGGCCAATAGATTGGGACGATACCCCAGATAATGTAAGCAATGAATCCATAGATTGTGCCTTGAGCAACTTCACTACGTTTTGGTTTAGTCATCTATATCTAGACGTCACGATTTGCAACTGAGTCGCAAAGTGTGAATAGTGCTGCTTTTGCTTCACTTTCTGGTAAATCAGAAAGTAGCATTCGGGCTTTGTCAGTCCATTGGATTAGTACTTCGTGTGCTTGGGCCATTGCAGGATGGGCTCTAAGCGCATTTAATGCTTCACTGTGCTGCGCATCGTCAACAATTGGTTTACTTAACAATTCACGTAGTCGATCAGTTGTATTTGGATCAGCTAATGCCAATAAAACTGGCAGAGTTTTAATACCTTCACGTAAATCAGTACCTGGTGTTTTACCTGAATTATTCGACTGAATATCAAGTAAGTCATCACTTAATTGAAAAGCAATACCTATTGCTTCACCAAACTGAGCGATTTGTTCAGTTAATTCTTCACTAACTCCACTCATTAATGCCCCGTAACGTCCGGCAGCGGCAATAAGTGAGCCAGTTTTTCCAGCAAGCACATCAAGATGATGTTGCACTGGATCTTCACCATTTACTGGTCCGGTAGTTTCCCGTAATTGACCAATAACTAATCTTTCAAAAGTTTCAGCTTGTATTCGAACAGCCTGTGGGCCTAAATCAGCCAAGATTTTTGACGAACGAGCAAAGAGAAAATCTCCGCTTAAAATTGCCACAGTATTACCCCAGCGACTGTTTGCTGACTGGGCTCCGCGTCTTACTGTTGCTTCATCCATCACGTCATCGTGATAGAGCGTTGCTAAGTGTGTAAGTTCAACTACTACAGCTGAAGGAATAACACCTTTTGCGTTTGGATCACCAAATTGAGCGGCAAGTAAAACCATAAGTGGGCGAAATCTTTTGCCACCAGCTTCAACTAAATGTCTGGCCGTAATATCTGCAAGCTCGTAATCAGATTTAATTTCTGCCCGCAGTTGATTTTCAACAGCAGCTAATCCAGCCACAAGGTGTGCTTCAAGTGCAGCTAAATCATTAGGAAACAAAACGGTCACAAATTAATTCTTTCACTGTTTGGCCAATTGCACTAACTGGAGTTAGTGGCATGGGTCTCAAAACACCTCAACTATGTCGGTGTTTAGGCTTAGCGCAAGAAAACTCCAGCATTGGCACATAAGTCAAGGACTGGTTGCGGCACAACACCGAGTAGAACTGTGAACGCTGCGGTAATTCCAATTGCCACTGTCGTGAACAGGCTCGGTACAACTACGCTCGGTGCATTCTCCGGTGGATTAGTGAAGAACATCAACACAATTACACGTGAGTAGAAGAATGCTGCAATCGCACTTGAGACCACGGCCACTAGTACTAATGCGGTTGCGCCACTTTCAACAGCAGCTGTAAAAATTGCAAACTTTCCAGTGAAGCCGCTTGTTAACGGAATACCAGCTAAAGCCAAAAGGAATAGTGCGAAAGTACTTGCCAACCAAGGTGAAGTTCGACCAAGTCCAGCCCAAGCACTTAAATGTGTCGCTTCACCAGAAGCATCACGTACTAGCGAAACTATTGCGAATGCACCGAGAGTGGTGAATCCATAAGCGAATAAATAAAACAATGTGCTAGAAAGTCCAGCTGGTGAGGCCGCAATCAAACCGAGCATAATGAAGCCGGCATGTGCAACTGAAGAAAACGCAAGCATCCGCTTAATGTCAGTTTGCGTAACTGCTAGCAGCGATCCAAAAATCATGGTGAGTAGTGCCACAACCCACATCATTGGTTGCCAATCCCAACGCAGTCCACCAAACGCTACATAGAAAACGCGAAGTAGTGCGCCATACGCCGCAACTTTAGTTGCTGCGCCCATAAATGCAGTAACCGAAGTTGGTGAACCTTGGTAAACATCTGGTGTCCACTGGTGGAAGGGCACAGCACCAATTTTGAAAAGTAAACCAACGGCAATTAAGCCCATCCCGGCTAAAACCATTCCGTCCTGGCCAGTATTAGAAAGCGCGGCAGCTACGGTGCCAAAATCAAGAACTCCGGTTACTGCATATATCAATGCTGAACCAAATAAGAAAAACGCGCTTGAGAATGCCCCGAGGACAAAATATTTAAGAGCGGCTTCTTGGCTTAGTAAGCGACGTCGTCTGGCCATTCCAGCTAATAAATAAAGGGGTAACGAAAATACTTCAAGGGCGACGAACATAGTCAGGAAATCATTAGATACTGGGAAAAGTAACATGCCGCCGACGCTGAATAAAAACAGCGGCCAAATTTCAGTTTGTAAAACACCTTGTGCGGTAAATGCACGCTCATCTTCGCTACCTGGCAAAGTTGAGGCACGCGCAGCAAAGCCATCACCTTGTGGATCTACATTTTTTTCCGCAATTAAAAGTGCAGCAATGAACGCGATAATTAACAGGGTTCCTTGCATGAACAAACCTGGGCCATCGATTGCCACTGAACCTTCAGCAACAATCTGGCGTAACCCTTTATTTTGGCCACCAAATAATTCTTTAGCGCCTGCTAACGCAACTTCGGAATTCACTACAACATAAACAAAAGCCAAAATTAGGGAGCCGAAAACTAAAAGTAGCTGAAGTAATCTACGTGCACCTCGCGGAATAAATGCTTCAAGTAATACTGAAAGTACGCCCGCACCCAACATAATTAATATTGGAGCAAGTGCTTGATACTCAAATGAAACGTTAATCATGAGTTAACCCCTTCTCCTGGTGTATTAACCCCAAGTGAAACAACTTCACTTAACGCCGGCGGTAGATCAGTAACTTCAATCTGTATCTGAATTTGTTCGACTGCTGGATTAATCACATCTAGTGCAACTTGTGGGACAAATCCGAGTGCAATTATCACGGCAATAATTGGCGTGATCGCGATGAGTTCTCGTTTACTTATTTCCGAAACTGTTTCCTGAACTTCATTTGACGGTGCACCAGTCATAGTGCGCTGGTACATCCAAAGTATGTAAACAGCAGCTAAGACAATTCCAAAGGTGGCAATAATGGCCGCAGTTTGATAAACACTAAATGTTCCAGCCAATACTAAGAATTCAGATACGAAACTGGACATTCCAGGTAAGGCAAGTGAGGACAATCCAGCCATCAAAAAT
>CAJBBC010000091.1 GCA_903951185.1 uncultured Actinomycetes bacterium | reverse complement strand
TAATACGACGAAGTGCTTCACCTAGATTCGTTGCTCCACAAACAAACGGTACGGTGAACTGCCACTTATCAATGTGATGTGCGTAATCAGCTGGCGTTAAAACTTCAGACTCATCGATGTAATCAACACCAAGACTTTGAATAACTTGCGCTTCAGCGAAATGACCAATGCGTGCTTTTGCCATTACTGGAATAGAAACTGCAGCAATAATTCCGTCGATCATGTCTGGATCGCTCATCCGAGCTACGCCGCCTTGGGCACGAATGTCTGCTGGCACACGTTCAAGAGCCATTACGGCCACTGCACCAGCATCTTCAGCAATTTTGGCTTGTTCCGCGTTGACCACATCCATGATCACGCCACCTTTAAGCATGTCTGCCATACCGCGCTTTACACGGGTTGTTCCAGTAACACCAGATTCGCTAGCCATTTAGCCCTCTTCAATTTAAATGCACACAGTTAAAACGGTTTCCCGCTGGCTTTAAATACTATCCAATTTTAAAAGTTTTGCTTATTACGAATAATTGGGCAGATTTAAGGGATTAATGCTGGGGGTAGTCGATCATCAAACTCCAGATTTGCTGGCTGTTTTGCAAAACCCATGAGTCGGAAAAGTCTGACAAATAACTGACCTCGGATCGCTAAACAATCCTGTACAGCTTCAGCATGAAAACGCTTGGCGAAAACCACTCGATTACTTACTGTCAAGAGTTCGTTAAGAAGCTGATCTACCGCCGGCACCGATCGAAACTCCAGAACTATTTCATCGTCCTCAAATGCATCTGCTAACGCTTCGGTAAGTTCTGACTCGTCAAGTAGACGCTGTGGATCTGGTAAGTCCGCTCCAGCTAAAACATCGTGGGCGCTTTGAACTAAATACGCCTCTGATGCGGGGTCAAGAAAATTAAGGGCAACAATTTCCACTGCAATACCAGCGCGCCGAGTTAAGTGTCCATCTAAGGATGCTTGTGATACTTCAATTCGATGATGGAGACGATCAAGTCGGCCGGCTTGACTTGATAAATACCAAATGGCCACCACAACAAGTGTGATTAGCCAAACTGTATCTGGTCTCATTTAAAAGTCATTCCTTTCCGGCATAATTCTGAAACGACCAAGACGGCCAAGTAGTTGACCGGTTAGATCGGGTTCTACTTTAACTCCACTTAAGTGCACAGACTCATAAATCTCAACTATTCGTGCAGCCACAATTGTCCAATCAAAATATGCAGAGCGAGCGTAGCCCGCAGCTTTTAATGCAGCAAGCCTGTCTGAATCCGATAAAACTTCGATCAGAACTTTTGCTAAATCTTCAGAATTCTCATTTTCAAAAGTTGCGCCCGATACGCCGTATTCCAGTACTCGTTGAAATGCATGAAGATTACTAGCTACTACCGGGGTGCCTGAGGCCATTGCCTCAAGTAATACAATTCCAAAAGATTCCCCGCCTGTATTCGGCGCGACATATACATTGCCCGAGGCAAACACATCTGGCTTTTCTTCATTTGAAACCAGCCCGATATGTGTGATTGCACTACGGTGCTGATTGGGTACTTCATCGATTATTTCCTCAGGATCACCTGGGCCTGCAATCATCAACCTGAGGTTAGGAAAAACTTCGCGCACTTTTGGAAAAGCGGCTAAAAGAATCTCAAGTCCTTTTCTTGGTTCATCAACTCGGCCAAGGAAAACTAATGCTTTTCCTTCACCTGGCCAACCAGGTTTTGGATGCGCGTCAATGAATGCTGAGGTGTCAACGCCATTAGGAATTATCACTGCGTCTCCCCCAACATGAGCCACCAATGTTGTCCGAGCTGCTTCACTAACTGCTATACGAGCAGAAATCTTCTCCATTGCAGTTTGAGCTAGTTTCGCCAAACTCAGCATCATTCGTGAGCGATCCATACTTGAATGCCAAGTAGCCACAATTGGACCCTTCGCTGCCCACACTGCTAAAACCGAAAGACTAGGCGCTAGTGGTTCATGCACATGCAACACATCGAATTCGCCCTCTTCAATCCATTTAGAAACTTTGCGTGCAGTAACTGGACCAAAACTTAAACGTGCTACCGAACCGTTGTACTTAATTGCACGAGGTTGTCCGGTTGAAACAACAAAATCAGGTAAATTCTGATCAGATTCAGCTGGAGCTAAAACACTTACTTCGTGTCCCAATTTAATTAGGGTGATCGCTAAGTCATTAATGTGTGCTGATACACCGCCTGGGACGTCCCAAGCATATGGACACACAATACCAATTTTCATTATTTACTCGCGATCAAGTCAGGCCAAATAGGTTGCAACATATGCCAGTCACTTGGGTGTCGAATGATGTGTTGCTCTAACTGATTAGCAATTTGACCAGTCACTTCTTGAGCTTGTCGCAATCTATCTCGACCAGTTAAGCCAGGTTCATCAATCACAATTTCATTATCGAATTCAATAACAAGTGATTGACCGTCATACCAACTACTCAAAGTAAATATCGGACGGCCGGTATCGATGCCTAATAATGCCGCGCCAATCGGCAATGGAGCGCGGTTTGAAAAGAAAGTTACGCCCATTCCACTTCCACTTAAATCACGGTCACTCAGTAAGGCAACTACTTTGCCTGCATTAACCTGGCTACGAAGAAATTCATATGTCCCACCCGCGCCAGTAAGTGGCATAAGCGTTAAGCCTTGAGCCGTACGCATTGCTGTAAATTTTTGATAAACCGATTCAGGTCTTAATCGTTCAGCAATAGTGCACAAAGATCCGAAAAACTTAGCTGCCCAAGCCCCAGCATGGTCCCAATTTCCCGAGTGTGGCAGCGCCAAAATAACTCCACCACTTTCGAGCGCTTTGAGGACGGGTTCAACGTTTATTGGTCGAACGGAATTTAAGATTTCATGATTAGCCAACCTTGGTAAGCGGAAAGTTTCTGCGTAGTAACGCAAATAGTTGACTAATCCCTGCTTTGCTAATTTACCCAGCTCTGGCGAGTTGACATCTAAATTCGTTACCCGCGACAAATTCATCTTCAACTGCTTAACGCCTTTTGTATTCAATCGCCATAGCAATCGGGCAATGAGAATAAAAAGTGAATTAGTAAATCGGGATGGCAGCAACCAAAGCACTTTCCAGCCAACCAAATAGCCGAAATCAATTATGCGATCTTTAACGCTCATATGTTTTCAATCATTTAATTTTGACACAAGCTCACAGATCTACTGAGCACTTTGCGGCTTCAATGATTTGCGAGCAAAGAGGATACGTTGAATGACGGTAATTGTGCTTGCTACGGCCAGAAAGTAAATCAAGGTAGCCAGTACATCAAAGCCAAGACCTGTCAGGATAAAGCCTGTACACAAAACAATCATTCGCTCGGATCGTTCAACTAAACCGACTTTGCCTCGGACGCCAAGCGATTCCCACCGAGCTCGGGTATATGAAGTTATTTGTGCACTAATTAAACCAATCATTAACGCAACAATTAATTTTTGGTTCATAACATCAGCGTTTACATAGTAAAAAATCAAAGACCCGTATATTGCACCGTCAACTAC
>CAJBBC010000090.1 GCA_903951185.1 uncultured Actinomycetes bacterium | reverse complement strand
TTGCGTCCAATCTTTTTTTATGGCGTAATAGTGGCTACTTCGATATTTCGGCAGAACTTAAGCCCTTAGTTCATACTTGGAGTCTGGCAGTTGAGGAACAGTTTTACATCCTGTTCGCTTTTTTTATGCTGATATTTTGGAAGTCAGGTAAGCGCTGGATATTGGCTACGCTTGGCCTTGTGTTCGTCGTTAGTTTGGCTTTAGCGCAATGGGCTTCTTACGCAAAGCCAATGGCTGCCTTTTATCTTTTGCCTACACGATGCTGGGAATTACTTATTGGTGTGTTTGTCTCCTTTTACTTGTCTAAAGCTAATCGAAAAGAGTTTGGCAAGATCACAGAAGATATTTGTGGATGGTTGGGCGTATTGTTAATTTGCTATTCAGTATTTGCACTCTCCAGGGCAACGCCATTCCCTGGAGTTTCCGCTCTTTTGCCTACATTAGGTTCGGCACTAATTATCTTGTTTGCAAACCAACAAAATACTGTCGGCAAGTTCGTAGGGAATAATGCATTAGTTGGCCTTGGCTTGGTAAGCTATAGCGCATATTTATGGCATCAACCATTGTTTGCATTTGCTAAGCATGGAGGATTTGATAATAAAGATACAATTTTTATAAGCATGAATTCAATGCTAGTCTTTATCTTAGCATTCTTTACCTGGAAATATGTTGAAGTACCATTTCGAAAAAAAAGGACTTTGAATCAAACTAAATTTTTTCATCTTGGCTTAAGCTTTACAGCCTTCTTTGTTATTGTAGGGTACTTTGGGCACTTAACTAATGGGATTGAAAATCGATTCATTCGAGTTTTGTCTGGTAATATTGGTCAAACTGCTTTTTTGGAATATAATAAATATTTAGATGAAAAATATTTTGATTGCGAACAACAAAATGTAATTAAGACTGCTTTAGTTTGGGAGGGTTTTCTTCGTTGTCTAGCTGGTTAACCAACTGATTATCTTTAAGGAAATCCGCATCGAGTGCATTAAATCCGCCAGCCCGAGTTTTTGATCGATCATCTTCTTTGATTAGTTGTGCCGGCGGGCTCAAAATTAAAATATTACTGATAGAATCTTCTGTTAAATTAACAGTAACTGGCTTGACTGGTGCTGTGCTTCGACTAGTAACCCGTGTGGCTTGAAACGCTTGGTCTAAGGTGACTGTTCCAGCATCGTTATACACATCAATTACTCCAACTTTACAGTCACGTTCAACATTTTTATAACCCTCAGGACAACTAGGCAATAGAATAATTGTGCTTTGTCCAAGTTCATCCACGGTTGCGCTAAAGTCTGTTCATCGAACAGCAATTGAGGCAGTAGGAGTGTTAATTGCTACTTTGCTAGGATTATTTTTAGCAATCGCACCGCTGGCGTAACGAGCAGTGCCACTAGCCATGTTGAGAGCCAATTTACCTGTGTCTTTATTTTTAGGGTCGTAGACAAAGTCGTCAATGACCAATCTTGAATTTTCATTTACTTTTACCTGGGTATCGTCGGCAAATCTAATCCCGACTTTGCCCGCCTGAGTCTTGATCTCGTCTTGCATCTCCACTACGGTCCCCTTGGTCCCCTGAAG
>CAJBBC010000089.1 GCA_903951185.1 uncultured Actinomycetes bacterium | reverse complement strand
TTTCTGAACGTGGATTGTCGTCAGACACTACAACTACATCAGAAATTTCGGCCGCGATTGCACCCATTAATGGTCGCTTAGTTGCATCACGATCGCCACCGCAGCCGATTACTGTAATTAACTGACCGGCACATACTTCACGTAATGTGCTTAGAACTTTTTCGACCGCTTCAGGGGTGTGCGCATAGTCAACGATCGCAGTACCCAAACTGTTATGGGTAACTATTTGGCTTCGCCCAGGTACTGGTAAAACTTTTGCCAACTCATGGGTGGCTAATTCGAAATCGAGGCCAAGTGAAACTGCTGTAGCAATTGCAATCGCGGCGTTGGTGGCATTAAATTGGCCGATCATCGGAATACAGCAGGGTAAATCTTGTAAACCAAAACCTAATAAGAACTCGGTATTAGTGACAGCTAAATGGAGATCTTTAACATTCCAATCTGCAGTTAAATTCGCAGTTGAGTTAACCGTTGATTTAGGTAACAGCGTTTGATCGGCTAATTTTTGACCCCAAATGTCATCGACGCAAATTACGCAGTGTTTAGCAAATTCTTTAGTAAATAATTTTGCTTTTGCCCCGAAGTAATTTTCCATTGAGCCATGAAAATCTAAGTGGTCTTGACTTAAATTTGTGAAAACAGCCTCATCAAATTGCAGACCAGCTACTCGATGTAGTTCTAATGCATGGCTAGATACTTCCATAAAAACATGGGTTACTTTCGCTTCAACCATCTTTGCCAGTACGGCATAAAGATCTGTTGATTCTGGAGTTGTGCGGGTACCCGGCAAAAAATTTCCATCAATGTAAGTGCCGATTGTTCCGATTACACCAACTTGATAACCAAAGTTTTCGAAAAGTGACTTAAGTATGTGCGTAACTGAAGTTTTACCATTGGTGCCGGTGACACCAATCAATTTTAGTTTTTGCTCTGGGTTTTGGTATACCCGAGCAGCAAGTTTAGCCATCTCTATTCTTGGTTCAGTTAATCTAATTAACGGAAGTTCTACATCTACTAATTCGTTAATTCCAGTTTGGTCAGTTGCTATGGCCGCAGCCCCATTGGCAATAGCCTGCGGGGCAAACTCAATACCGTGATGATTTGCACCTTGAAGAGCCACATAAATATCGCCTGGTAATACTTCTCGTGAATTATGCGTTATGCCAGAAACTAAAACTCCAACTGATTCACCAGATAACTCAAAACCATCAGCAATTTCAGTAAGCGCTAGGACTTTAGGTTGAGGTCGCATAACTGATTACCAATTCACTGGAATTTGTGGCGGCGCAGTATCTGTTGGTGGAATTTTTTCATGGGCAAGTGCATAAGTCATAACTTGCTTGAATACCGGGCCAGAAATAGTCGAACCATAGTGTCCATTAACTGGATCGTGAATCATTACTGCCACAACGAGCTCAGGATTATTGCCAGGTGCAATTCCGATAAATGAAGCAGTGTATCCGCTGTAGCCACCGGTAACTTCACTGTACTTATTTGCGGTACCAGTTTTTCCAGCAATTTGATAACCCGGGATTTGAGCTTGTGGCGCGGTACCTTGATCAGATACAACACTCATCAACATTTCGCGGATTGTTTTCGCAGTTTTAGCAGTTACTACTCGAACACTATTAGCTTGGTTTGTGTATTCGACTGTGCCATCGTTGCGAGAGTAACTTGAAATAAGCCGAGGCGAAACTCTAACTCCGTCATTCGCGATAGTTGCATACACCGATGCTGCTTGGACTGCATTTAACGAAAGGCCCTGTCCAAATGCAAGTGTTGGGAAAGTTGTGCCAGACCATTGGTTTGGATTAGTTGGATCGGGTAAGAGGCCACCAGACTCACCTGGGAAATTTAGTCCAGTTAATTCACCCATACCGAATCGCTTTAAGTAATCATAAAATTTATCTTGGCCAATTAATTCAGAAGCCATAATTGTGCCGATGTTACTCGACTTAGCTAATACTCCGTTAAGAGTTAACTGCAGAATGCCGTGCTCTTCATGATCCTTGAAAGCAGTGCCACCGCGAGTGATACTTGAGCCAACTGTGAACGGAGTTAGTGGATCAGCTGCACCTTCATTGATAACTGCCGCCATAGTCATAACTTTGCTCGTTGAGCCTGGCTCGAATACGTCGGTTACTGCGGAATTTCGTTTTAAGAAATCTGCAGTATCAAACGGTTTATTCGGATCAAACATTGGCGCATTTGCTAACGCTAAAATTTCACCATTTTTGCGCATCACCACAACAGTTCCACCTGATGCGCCAGCGAATTCAATACGTTCAACAAGGGCACGTTCAGCAACAGCTTGAATATCTCGATCGATTGTTAAATTCACACTTAAGCCATCAATCGCACTTAAGCTTTGCGTTTCACTGCCTGGAATTTCGCGACCATTAACTCGTTCGACTGTTACTTTGCCATCTGCCCCGGCAAGTTGACTATCAATTCCAAATTCCAACCCGCCTAGTCCATGACCTTCAGCACCAACGTAACCAACAACGCTGCCCGCTAAACCACCATTTGGATAAACCCGAGTTGTAGTTGGTTCACTAAATATTCCGGCAATATCTAACGCAGCAACTTCTTTCCATTTTTCCGGAGTAATGCGCTTGGCTATATAGTTAAATCGTTTTTCGCCGGTTAACGAAGTAGTAAGTTCAGGAATCGGAATTCCTAAAACTGGTGAAAGTAAAGCTGCTGCCCCAGCCGGATCACTAATCAAAGTTTGATCACAGGTAACATTTTTTGCGATCACTGTGGTGGCAATCGGCACACCGTTAATGTCATTAATGTTTCCGCGAATTGCTGGCAAAATTACATTTTGTAGTCGGTTACTCTGGCTTTTCGCCGCCAACTCAGGGCCTTGAATGATCTGGATATGAACTAAACGGCCGGCATAAACCAAGAACATGATTAAAAGAAATCGATTCAACAAAGTCAGGCGACGGCGCGAACTAACTAACTTAAGTAGCGCTGGTGGTGGTGGACTTAGCGGGGGCTGTGAATATCCGGCTGGGAATTGCGATTGTTGGCTCGGCCGATTTTGTTGACGAACTGGTGCTGGTGGAAATCTCTGACTCACGGCACGATCACCGGAGCCGATATCACCGGAGCTAGCGGTGTGAATGGAACTAATGGAGCTTTAGCTGGCACAGCTTGGCCGATAACCGTTTGATCAGACAAGCGAATAAACACTGGAGTTTCAGCTGGCACCATACCAAGTGTTCGCGCTGCAGTAACTAAATTGTCAGTTGACTCAGCAGTAGCCACTTCACTGGCTAATTGTTGCTCGGTAGCAATCATTTGATTTAACTGATT
>CAJBBC010000088.1 GCA_903951185.1 uncultured Actinomycetes bacterium | reverse complement strand
TTTGGCAGGTAAGTTTTCCTTATCTGGCTTGATTGTTGAACCGCCTGTTTACGTTGATCAACTGACATTGAGTCTGGGTGCCACCGAAAGGTACCTAGTACCTTGGGGATATATTGAAGTTTCCCAAATTTTTTTAATTCGAAAAACATTTCAAAATCAAATGCCAACGGATATCTAGGCTTAACCCCACCGATTTTTTCGAACGCTAATCTACTTAGTAGTGATCCCGGTTGAGGAATTAGGTTTGGTAGGAAGTTCATTAAAATTGACGCCCAATTACCGGATTTATTTTGAAAAATTCTTGAACCATCTGACGAGATGTAATCGCACATGCCATACGTAGCAACAACACTTGCGTCTGCATCGAATGCAAGCAACGAGGCCGTGAGGGAATCCTTTGTCAATAGATCATCATCACCCAACCAGGTAACATATCGAATGAACCTTGGAAAACTTTTCACACCAGTGTTTATTGCCCCGGTTAATCCTGATTTTGGGTCATCAATCAGACAATCGTAGAGTCCCATTAGTTCTTGCTTATTCTGCAAAACATTGATGGGGCCAACAAGGTAGATATTGGTGCAACCTGCGCCTCTAATTGATTTAAGACATTCGACTAAGTAGTTAATCCTGGTACCTAATGTTGGTACCACAACACCAACTTCGGACAGATCAGACACTTATTAAACTAATTCCACTCAGGCAAATTTGGTTTATCGACAACGTGCCCATCCAGCTGCTTGATATCATGATCCACCATAATTCGAGCAAGTTCATTTGGCATTACTTTTGCCGTCCAGCCTAGATGCTTTTCAGCCAACGATGCATCCCCAACAAGCGAATCAACTTCGGTTGGTCGAAGATATTTTTCATCGAATTTAACGTGGTTCTCCCAATTTAAGCCTGCGTGTTCAAATGCAATTTTTACAAAGTCTTTGACACTGATGTCAGTACCGGTACCAATGACAAAATCTTTAGGCTCTTCAATTTGTAACATTTTCCACATCGCTACCACATACTCTGGGGCGTAACCCCAGTCTCGACGAGCATCCAAATTACCAAGGTAGATTTCATGCTGTAAGCCAGATTTAATTCGCGCTATAGCTCTTGTGATTTTTCGAGTCACAAAAGTTTCACCTCGTCGAGGACTTTCGTGATTAAATAAAATTCCGTTTACAGCAAACAAATCATAAGCTTCCCGATAGTTTTTTGTAATCCAGTATGAATAAACTTTCGCCACCCCGTAAGGTGAGCGAGGATAAAAAGGGGTCTCTTCGTTTTGTGGAGGCGGCGTTGCTCCAAACATTTCAGAGCTACTTGCTTGGTAGTATCTCGCTTTAGATCCAGATTGTCGGATAGCGTCAAGTAATCGAATCGAGCCTAAGCCAGTAGTATCGCCTGTATATTCCGGTTCATCAAAAGAAACGCGAACATGTGACTGCGCAGCAAGATTGTAAACTTCATCCGGCTCTATGTCTGAAATTAGATTTGTTAGTCTGGACCCATCAGTTAAGTCAGCGTAATGCAAAAATAATTTAGCACTCGGGTCGTGGGAATCCTTATAAAGATGGTCTATCCGAACGGTATTAAAAGTTGAGGCTCTTCGAATTAATCCGTGCACTTCGTAGTTTTTATTGAGCAATAACTCAGCTAAGTAAGAACCGTCTTGACCAGTTATTCCAGTAATTAATGCTTTTTTATTCTTACCCACCCCAATAGTCTAGTTTAGATTAGTTGGGAATAACCAATTTAATTTGAATATAATAAGTATGTGATTCCTATATCTCGTCCAGATCTTTCATCGCTTGAAAAACAATACATAAACGAGGCTTACGATTCGACTTGGGTATCCTCGAGCGGAAAATTCATTGAACTTGCCGAAACCTTGGTCGCCGAGATGGCCGGCACTCGATTCGCTGTCTTGACTGCAAACGGAACAGTTGCAATTCATTTAGCGCTGCTTGGTGTTGGTATCGAGCCCGGAGACGAGGTGATAGTTCCCTCATTTACTTTCATATCCTCAGTTAACGCCATTCGATATTGCGGGGCAATCCCAATTTTTGTTGATGTTGATAAAGAAAACTGGACGCTTAACCCAACTTTGATTGAGAAACTTATTACACCCAAAACAAAAGCTATTTTGGCTGTAAATCTTTATGGTCACCCATTTGATTTTGTTAAGGTGAATTATATTGCTCAAAAATTCAATTTAAAGGTGGTCGAAGACAACGCAGAAGCCCCAGGCGGGAAAGCATTTGGAAAAGCTACCGGCAGTCTCGGCGACATTGGCACATTTTCATTTTTTGGAAACAAAATTCTAACCGCAGGTGAAGGCGGTGCGGTCACAACCAATGACGAATCAACTTCAGAT
>CAJBBC010000087.1 GCA_903951185.1 uncultured Actinomycetes bacterium | reverse complement strand
GATTAATTCCAAGGTCCACATACCAAGCCATGCGTGAATCAATCCAATATTGATGCCAATCTTCATCTGTGCCAGGCACCACGAAGAACTCCATCTCCATCTGCTCGAATTCACGAGTTCTGAAAATAAAGTTACCTGGCGTAATTTCATTGCGAAATGACTTACCAGTCTGGCCAATTCCAAAAGGCGGCTTCTTGCGGGAAGAAGACGCAACGTTAGCGTAATTAACAAAAATACCTTGAGCTGTTTCGGGCCGTAAATAATGTAAAGAGTTTTCATCTACCACCGGGCCAAGATTGGTGGAAAGTAAACCATTAAACATTTTTGGCTCAGTAAATTGACCCTTTGTGCCGCAGTTTGGACACGGTATCCCGGCTAGACCGCCTTCTGGCGCCCGACCTTTACGCTCTTCAAACTCTTCAAGTAAATGATCTTCACGAAAACGCTTGTGGCAGGAAACACATTCAGTTAGTGGGTCAACGAAAGCATTAATGTGTCCGGAAGCTTCCCATACTTGGGGCGCCAAAATAACAGAACTATCTAAACCAACTACGTCGTCACGGCCTTGAACTACAGATTTCCACCATTGCCGGCGAACATTCTCTTTTAACTCAACACCAAGTGGGCCATAATCCCAGGCTGATCTGGTGCCACCATAAATTTCACTACACGGGTAGACAAACCCGCGACGTTTGGACAGATTAACGATTGCTTCTACGCGATCCATGTGGACTCTCATAACTTAAAGGCAATCCGACTGGTTGCCGGCCTTCCGAAGTTCTTTAATTCTAGTGGGAATCTACAATAGTTCGGTCGCCCTGACCTGACCTGCGTCCAATTTTTCGGCAGGTATTTAATTTAGCTCTAGTTCAAACTTGTCTTGTAGTGCTCAAGTTTTAGTTCAGATGCTGATAGTAAAACCTCGAATGCACTTGGTTCATCATGCATATCTGCCAAGAACGGCCACACTGTCATTTTAGATTCGGTAGATGAAAGTGCTCGGCGGTAAGAGCCAACATCTGTCCATTTAGTTGTCACGATTAACCGACCTGGCTCATCTGGGCTGCGCATTGCGCTTGCTTCTACAAAACCGGGTTTAGTTTGTAAAGTTTCAATTGCAATTTGGGCGTCACTTAACCATTTTGCTAAATCCTGATTATCAAAAACCCAAAGTGATGTGAACGGACCAAATGTCATTAAGTTAAAGTAATCTGCGAAATAGCTGAAACTAAAATTAGTGCAACAACAGCCAGTCGAATAAGTCGAGCTTTACTGGCTAGTAGTGGCCAAGATAAAAATAACAGCCAGCCCACAAAAAGGCCGACTAATAAAATAAAGGTTCCCCCAAGTGGGCCTGGTACAAAAAGTCCAACCATCAAAAAGCCAAGCATTAAAAGCGGCACAATAATCCGCGGCATACTATTTAACTTTAATAAGGCTGGCGTGCTTAGGATTTCAATACTCTTACGCAGCTGCATGGCTTTCCCACTTTTCTACTTTGTTAACACTAATTTTAAGTACTGATTAACGCAATTTGTTACAGGGTTAGTTATTTTAGATCTGTGACTTGATTGGGTTTAGCGCCGCCATATCTACGGTCACGGCTGGCATAAACTTCACAGGCTTGCCACAAATCTAGGCGATCAAAATCTGGCCACAATGTGTCGGCGAAAACTAATTCAGCATATGCACTCTGCCAGATCAAAAAATTACTTATTCGTTGTTCACCACTGGATCTAATGAATAGATCGACATCTGGCATATCTGGTTCATCTAAGTACTTTGCAATTGTTTTCTCAGTGATCTTTGATGGATCTAGCTTTCGAGATTTAACCTCTTTAGCAATTGCGACAACCGCGTCAGCAATTTCTGCCCGCCCTCCGTAGTTAACGCACATAGTTAAAGTCATTTTCTTATTGCGCTTGGTGATCTCTTCGGCCTTTTCCAATTCACTAAGAACAGACTTCCAGAGTTTTGGTGCCCGGCCAGCCCAACGAATACGCACACCGAGTGCATTCATTTCCTCAACTCGTCGCCTGATTACATCGCGATTAAAGTTCATTAAGAATTTCACTTCATCTGGCGATCGGCGCCAATTCTCAGTCGAAAAAGCGTAAGCAGAAATATGCGAGATGCCTAACTCTAAAGCGCCATGAACACAATCCAGCAAGCTAGCTTCACCAGCTTCGTGACCTGCAGTTCTCGGTAAACCCCGCTCCTTTGCCCAACGTCCGTTACCGTCCATCACAATTGCGACATGTTTAGGAATTAAATCTTTTGGCAACGCAGGAGGTTTGGCTCCAGATTTATGTTTTGGCGGCTGCATCTTTATATCTTTTCACGAAATCGAATGGGTTCTGTCCACAAGTGGTAATGAGCGTAAGGATTTTTCCAGGTGCCATTGGGTGTACGCAG
>CAJBBC010000086.1 GCA_903951185.1 uncultured Actinomycetes bacterium | reverse complement strand
TGTAAGGATTCGGTAGTCAGCTAAATCTGGCGGAGGATAGGGGATTTGAACCCCTGAGGGCTTGCACCCAACTCGCTTTCCAAGCGAGCGCCATAGGCCACTAGGCGAATCCTCCGTGAAAGACCCTACCTGTAAATAGATAGTGGACGCTAATTCATAACTATGCGAGACAATCGACTTATGCGAATAGGAATCTTAGGTGTTGGCGCAATTGCGGTTAATGTTATTGATGCAATCCAAAGTTCAACCAATTCAACACATACTTTTTACTTATCACCGCGTTCAACTCATCGAGCTGATGCGTTAGTAAGTAAGTATGCGAACTGCACAAAACTAGAAACCAATCAAGCTGTGATTGATGCCAGCGACATTGTTGTACTTAGCGTGCTACCAAAACAAGTAGATGAAGTACTTAGCCAACTTAATTTTCGCCCAGACCATGTAGTGGCGAGCTTTATTGCTGGTCGGCCACCTTCTGAAATCACTAAATTAGTTTCACCGGCAACTAAAGTCGCCCAGTTAATCCCCCTACCGCCAATCGAATTACACAAAGGTCCACTATTAATTTGTCCTCCAATTTCAGAGCTCGCTCAAGTTTTCAGCGGTCTAGGCGAACTCGTTGAATTAAATGACGAAAATCAAATTAAAATCTTCAGTGCTGGTTCAGCAACTATGTCGACGTACTTTACTTTGCAAAATGAAATTATCGATTGGTTCACAAAACAAGGGATTGAGTTTGATTTAGCTGCAAAATATGTAACTTCGCTCAACGAAGGGCTTGGCGCGATTGCAGCTAAGACCGCGCCAAGCGAACTTAAACATTTACCAGTTGCCCATGAAACACCTGGTGGGCTTAACGAATCTGTCCGAACGAATCTGGAAAAGGCGAAGTGGCCGGCCAAAGTCAGCGAGCAACTCGATTATTTAATTAACGTTTTTATTCCAGGGCTTAAAAACAAGAAGTAATTGCTTACAAATTTCCAAACTAGAATTTCAGTAAGCCCCTCGCGTGGCGTCACCCTGTGAACCTCCCCAGGACCGGAAGGTAGCAAGGATAAGCAGGCTCTGTCGGGTACGCGAGGGGTCCTTTACTGTCAGGCCGTCAGAGTGAGCAGGTACTCTTACAGTTATGTCCTTGGCCCTTTATCGCAAATACCGACCAGGTGAGTTTGCTGATGTTATCGGGCAAGAACATGTAACTGTGCCACTTTCTCGCGCATTAGATAACGATCGAATCCATCACGCTTATTTATTCACTGGCCCTCGTGGTTGCGGTAAAACTTCATCCGCACGCATTATGGCTAGATCAATAAATTGTGCCCAAGGCCCAACATCTAAACCTTGTGGTGTTTGCCAGTCGTGTATTGAATTAGCACCGAATGGCACTGGCTCAATTGATGTTATTGAAATTGATGCGGCAACTTATCGCGGTATTGAAGATGCAAAAGAACTACGTGAACGCGCAATTTATGCGCCAGTTAATGCTCGATACAAGGTTTACATTATTGACGAAGCACATCAGTTAACCCGTGATGCGTTCAACGTATTACTAAAACTTGTGGAAGAACCACCACCACATTTACGGTTTATATTTGCCACAACTGAGCCAGACAAAATTATTCCAACTCTGCGCTCGCGGACTCATCACTATCCATTCCGGTTAGTTTCAACAAAAACTTTAGCTGAGCATTTAGGTTTACTTTGCGAACGTGAAGGTATTAAAGCTGATTCGGCTGCACTGGCCCTTGTTGCTCGTGCTGGTGCTGGATCTGTTCGTGATGCTCAATCAGTACTTGGACAAGTGATTGCTGGGGCTGGACCCGAAGGTGTCACATATGCAGACACAGTTGCGCAACTTGGTTTCACCGATGAAAAAGTTTTAAGTGAAGTTGTCGCGGCAATTGCTAAAGGTGATGGCGCAAAACTTTTTACCTTAATTGACCAAGTAGTAACTAATGGACATGAACCACGCAGATTCGTTGCGGATCTACTTGAACGTCTTCGCGACTTATTAATTATTTTGCAGGTTCCAGATTCGGCCAATTCAGGACTATTTGATATTCCAGATGATCAAGTAACTGAATTAATTGAAACAGCAAAGCTATTTAGTTTTAGTCAATTAGTTCGAGTAGCCGACTTAGTTAATTCAGGTTTAAGCGAACTACGTGGCGCAGCATCACCGCGATTGCAATTAGAACTACTGGTTGCGCGTTTAGTTACTCCAGAAGTTACCGAAGATTTAGCGCAGCGAGTTGCAAAATTAGAACAAGGTGAAACTACAACTTTCCAAAGACCAGTTACACCTAGAACACCTGAACCAAGTGCAGCTGCTCAACCTACTGAAGTAATCCGCCCAGCAAAGGCTAGTACTACTCCCACTGTCACGCCGACTGTTAAAACGTCGGCGGCACCACCGCTTCGACCTTCGCAAGTTGCGGCAGCTGCGCAAGAAAAAGCTGCCCAAGAAAAAACCGCTGCGCAAAATACAACAGCGCCAGCAATGACTGGCGATGTAACAATTGCACAATTGCGCGATCATTGGCCGGCCGTATTAGAAGTTTTAAAAGGTAAGAGTCGAGTTGCTTGGATGGTTATGCAAGAAACTGCTCCACTTTCAATAAGTGAGGATCGGATAGTTGCAGTTGCATTTGCAAATGCCGGCGCGATGAATAACGCAGTAAATAGCAAACATGATGACAAGCTGCGGGCTGCAATCAAAGAAGTTTTAAGAGCCGATGTAAAAATTGAAGCCACAGTAGATCCAAAACATGCCAAACAAGTTTCAGCTAAAAAAGACGTGACCGAATCTGGCGATGCCGCCCCTGATGATGAAGCAGTTACAAAACGTTCAGCTTTAGATATGGTGACAAATATGCTGGGCGGCCAGGTTATCTCTGAGAGTGCTCGCGAATAGTGTGTAAAAAATAATGAGCAATATGTATGAAGGCATTGTTCAAGATTTAATTGACGAATTTGCTCGGCTACCAGGTGTGGGACCAAAAGGTGCAACTCGGATTGCATTTTATTTACTTAACTCCGATAACAGTGAAGTTGAACGCTTTGCCCAAGTGCTAAAAGAAGTTAAAGAAAAAGTTAGATTTTGCAAAGAGTGTTACAACGTTGCCGAAAATGAACTTTGCCGGATTTGTGCCGATAGCCGTCGCGATAGTTCTGGAATTTGTGTTGTTGAAGAACCTAAAGATGTACTTGCGGTAGAACGCACACGCGAGTTTCGTGGGCGCTATCACGTACTTGGCGGTGCGATAAGTCCGATCGATGGAATTGGTCCAGATGATTTACGAATTAAAGAATTAATGACTCGGTTAGCCGATGGCAAAGTTACTGAAATTATTTTGGCTACTGATCCAAATCTTGAAGGCGAAGCCACCGCAACTTACTTAGCTCGACTGATTTCGCCACTTGGCTTGAAAGTTACGCGCTTAGCAAGTGGTTTACCTGTGGGTGGTGATCTTGAATACGCTGATGAAATAACACTTGGTCGCGCATTTGAAGGTCGTCGCCAAGTTTCACCTTAAGTATTATTCGCTTACATTTTTCTCTTGAGTTAGTCGGTAATCCAATTCACCTCTAGAATTAAGCGTTATGGGCTTAATTGTCGCTAAATTTGGTGGATCATCAGTTGCTGATGCTGCCAGTGTTTTGCGTGTAGCCAAAAGAATTGTTGACACTAAAAATTCAGGAAACGAAGTAGTTGTTATCGTTTCGGCAATGGGCGATACCACTGATGAATTATTAGATTTAGCTCGCGAAGTTTCACCTAATCCGCCAGGTCGCGAATTAGATATGTTGCTAACAGCTGGCGAACGTATTTCCATGGCAGTTTTAGCGATGGCGATTAGCGACTTAGGTTATGAGGCGCGTTCGTACACAGGTTCGCAAGCTGGTTTAATTACCGACTCTGAACACGGTAAAGCGCGAATAGTTGATGTGACGCCAGGACGAATTAAAGAAGCACTCAGTGAAGGCGCTATTCCGATTATTGCTGGCTTCCAGGGTGTTGCTCGCGATACAAAAGACATTACGACACTTGGCCGTGGTGGGTCCGATTTAACTGCAGTGGCAATTGCGGCAGCCCTTGATGCGGATGTTTGCGAAATCTATACCGACGTTGATGGAATTTTTTCTGCAGATCCACGGATTGCCCCTAAAGCTAGGCAAGTTCCACGCATTACTTATGACGAAATGATGGAACTAGCTGCTGCTGGAGCAAAAGTATTACATCTTCGATGTGTGGAATATGCAAAGCGATTTGATATGCCGATCCATGTTCGCTCGTCATTTTCAGATAAAGAAGGAACATTTGTTATTGCTGATCTAGCTGATCAGTCAAAGATTGAAAAACTGTCTAAGCAAGGAGCTGTGATGGAACAACCAATAATCGCCGGAGTCGCACATGATTTAGGTGACGCCAAAATAACTATTGTGGGTGTGCCAGATAAACCTGGTACGGCAGCTGCAATCTTCCAAGCCGTTGCTGATGCTGGCATAAATATGGACATGATTGTGCAGAACGTAAGTGCACATGGTGAAACGGCAACAGATGTAACTTTCACCGCTCCTCGTGCTGATGCAGCAAAAGCTGAAGCAGCGCTTCGTAGTGTGCAAAAAGAAATCGGCTTTAAAGATATTGATACTGATGAGAACATCGCCAAGATCTCACTTGTGGGTGCTGGTATGCGCTCACACCCTGGAGTAACTGCAACTTTCTTTAAAGCTATTGCCAGTGTTGGCGTCAATGCTGAAATGATTTCAACTTCTGAAATTCGAATCTCGGTAGTAACTAGAGCCCAAGATGCTAATGCTGCAGTAGCCGCAGTACACACAGCATTTGGTTTAGATGCTGACGGTGAAGCAGTTGTCTACGGCGGAACAGGAAGATAGTTATGTCTAAAAAACCTACTCTGGCTGTTGTTGGTGCAACAGGTGCAGTCGGCACTGTAATGCTCGACATACTTTCAACTCGTCCAGATGTCTGGGGTGAAATTAAATTATTGGCGTCAAGCCGTTCAGCCGGCAAAGTACTTAAAGTTCGTGGCAAAGATGTGATCGTTGAAGAATTAACCGAAGCAGCATTTGATGGTGTGGATGTAGCCATGTTTGACGTCCCCGATGAAGTTTCCGCTAAGTGGGCTCCGATTGCTGCGGCCAAAGGTGTTATTGCTGTAGATAACAGTGGCGCATTCCGAATGGATAAAGATGTGCCATTAGTAGTTCCAGAAGTTAATTCTGAACAAACAAGAAATCGTCCTCGCGGAATTATTAGTAATCCAAACTGCACGACACTTTCAATGATTGTTGTAGTCGGCGCACTTGAAAAAGCATTTGGCGTAAAAGAATTAATCGTTGCTTCGTATCAAGCTGCATCTGGTGCAGGACAAGCGGGTATCGATACTTTGCATGAGCAAATGAATGCAGTGGCCGGTAAGAATTTAGGGTCAGCAACTAAAGATGTCAGAAATGTGATTAATGAGTTAGATCCTTTTCCAGCACCACTTGCAATGAATGTGGTGCCTTGGGCTGGCTCACTTCAAGAAAATGATTACACCAGTGAAGAACTTAAAGTACGAAACGAATCCCGAAAAATTCTTGGCAAACCAGAATTAAAAATACATGCAACTTGTGTTCGGGTTCCGGTAGTAACTACGCACTCACTTGCGGTGCACGCAGTATTAGATCGAGCAGTAACTGCAGACGAAATTCGAGAACTTCTAGCAAATTCTCAAGGCATTGTGGTGATGGATGATCCAGAAAATAGAATTTTCCCAACACCAATAGATGTCGTTGATACTGATCCAACAGCAGTGGGCCGAATTAGAGTCTCACCTGAGTACCCGAATGAAATTGATTTCTTTGTTTGTGGCGATAACTTACGCAAAGGTGCTGCATTGAATACAGCTCAAATCGCTGAAGAAGTTGCTAAAGAATTTAACTAATTTTCTTTGCAGTTAAGTTAAGTAAAGTAGCTTCTGGTCGGCAAGCAAGACGGATCGGCGTAAACGGCGAAGTACCAACACCCGCTGAAACATGTAGTGGTGTTTTCGTACCAGAAAATTCAAATGTTGATAAACCTTTAGCTTGGCCAGTTGGTAAATCACAATTAGTAACTAGCGCGCCATAAAAAGGTATACAAATTTGGCCACCATGTGTATGCCCGGCCAAAATTAAATCTGTTTCATCGTTCACAAACTGTTTTAGTACGCGTGTGTATGGGGCATGGGTGACCCCTAAGGCAAATGTATTCGGTTCATATCTTCCCGCAACTAATTCATAATTATCTTTTTTAATATGTGGATCATCCGTGCCACGTGCGTGAATTTTTGTACCGTTAATAGTTAGTTGATTTTGCTTATTATTTAAATCTAGCCAACCGTAACTAGTTAATTCATCAATTAATTTTGCAGTTGGCAGCGGCTTACCTTCTGCTTTAATTCGACGATTACGGTTGAAGTACATTAGTGGATTTTTAAGTTCTGGAGCGAAGTAGTCGTTACTGCCTAAAACAAATAAACCAGGGCGGTTAAGCAAACTATCTAGGGCTTTAACAACTGCTGGGACGCCAAGAGTATGTGCAAGAAAATCACCAGTTACCACAACTAAATCTGGTTCAAGTGCACCAAGTGATTTAACCCAATTAATTTTTTTAGTTTGGTTCGGCGTGATATGTAAGTCCGAAATATGTAACACTCGTAAATCGGCGCTACCGGAAGGTAAGACAGCGCAGTCAACTTGGCGAGTAGTGAAAGCCCTGGCTTCAGCCAAGCTGTAGCTCAGTGCACCCAGCCCAACTGAGCCAATTGTTCCTGCTGCTGTTGCGAAAAACCCCACGGTTACAGCATCCCAGATCTTGAGACTTTCCTTAAACAAGGTATTTCCCATATGCTTGGAGTTCTTCTTAACTTTCCCAAGGAGGGCAAATGTCTGACGATCAGTCGCGCCCTGCCGAAAATGTGGATCCGTTAACTGCACCACTATGGAAAATTGACGAAGATATTGCGCCAACTATCGGCGAAGTCGTTGAAGAAGTTCTTGAAGTTCCAATTGTTTCAAGAAATATTCCGACCCCGCCAGATGTAGATCAAATTTTGCGTGGTGAATACACCGGTTGGGTTCCGCTTATTAAACCAGGTGACTCACTAGAAACTGCAACAAATCGTTTTGAACTTGATAATCAACGCAGAGCACAAGGCGCTAATTCAGATTTTGATGACATCTTTGAAAAAGTTTCATCCAGCGTTGATGAAAACGATTTAAGTGAAATCAAAGAATTAATTCGTGAAATCAAAGCTGAACCAGATGTTTACGTAAAAGATTTTTACCCAACATTAAGTGAAATTGCTGAAGATCCAGACACAGTGGTTTCACCATCACAAGCTCTCGAAGAAGCGCGCCGACGAATTGAACAAATGCGGGCAAACCTTCAAGTTAATCTCTCTCGGGTAGCACAAAGTTTCGAACATCCTATTTTTGAACCACGCCAAAGTTCTTTCGAGGAACCGCAAGAAGTTGTAATAGTTGAAGCTACGATTTCCGAACCAGTAGTCGAAGAAATTATTGAAACTGCGCCAGTTGCTCAAGAGTTGCCGGTTGAAGAACCTATTCGATTTGAAATGCCAGTAACTGAAGAATTCAAAACTAAGCCAGTCGTTTTTGATTATGTTCCAGTTGAAGAACCAGCTTCAGAAACAAAACAAACTTCGGCAACTTCCAAAGTTGTTTCAGATGAGTCGGTTAAGCCAGACCATTCGTTAGAACTTGTGATTATGCGAGATGAAATTAAAGATTTACGTGATCGCCTAGATACATCACAAAAATTAATTGAATCATTAATGGAACGCTTAGCTAATCTTGCTGAATTAGCTTTAACTAGCCGCAACCGCGACTAACGATCCACATCACCGCTAATAAACGGCAAACTGGCAAGCACAGTATCAACTTGTTCAACTGGCACACCCAACAAAACTTTTTCAGTTACTAGCAAAGTATTTAAAGAAGCTGGCCGCAGTTTTAATCGGTACGGCATTTTGTCATTTTGCGAAACTAACAACCAAGATGCAATACCTAAGGGTGTCTCAATTTCATGGGCGTATACCCCTTCAGGTACTCGCAATACTTTCGGCAACAAAACATCTATCTGGTCCGAAACTTTAGTTACGCAAATCGGAGTCAATTCGCCAAGCCAAATTAATGATTGTTTAATTTCAGTTACGAGTTGATTAATCCGAGCAGGTACATCACCATTTAAATTATCAAGACTTTGATGTGATAATTCGGAATATTTCAGTCCACGCGCAGTTGGTCTTAAATCTATTTGGTAACCAGATGCTCGAGCGACTGGTCCACTAACTGCATAATCTAGGGCAATTGAATTTGTTAACTTTCCAAGATCAACATATTGAGTTAGTTCTGTGGTCATCAACTTTTCTAGTTTTTCAAAACACGAATTAGTTTCACTAATTAATTGTGGAATGTGGTTAAGCCAAGATTGCGTTGGTGCATGACTTAAGCCGCCAATCCGAGTGAGCATTGGATGCATTCGGCTGCCGGTGTATTGCGCAATGTGTTCAACCCACAACTCACGATTAATTCGAAGTTCATTAGCGATCTGATTGTTATGCCATGGGAATCCAGCAACAAACGCTAAATGTGCAGTTACCCGGTTGTACTCCATTAATAAAGTGCGAAACCACTGCGCGCTATCTGGAACTTCAATTCCGAGAGCTTCTTCTAATAATTGAGCAATACCTAATTCGCCGGTGAATGCACTTAACCATTCATGCCGATTGGCTAACATCAAAATCTGTCGGTAATCACGCGACTCAAATAACTTTTCAGCGCCACGATGCATTGACCCAAGTATTGGCTTAGCTTGCACAACTTTGCCGGCATCAATTGTCAGTGCGAACTTGGTTTGGCCATGAGTAATCGGACTATGGTGGGCCAGTTGGCTCAACTCATGCACTATTTGTTCACTCACGCGACTTATCGTGCCACACCCAATTTGGGTCTAGGCTTAATACGTGGTCAACACAGTGGCCGAGAGCGAAATGCCTTGGACCGAACAACCGCCTCGCCTTGATATAGGCGTTATTGGCACCGGCCGAGTAGGTGCCGTACTTGGTGCTGCCCTAAATCGGGCCGGTCACAAAGTAGTTGCCTGTAGTGCAGTTTCGCAAGTAAGTCTTTTGCGCGCTGAAGCTTTGTTACCTGGGGTACCAGTCAAACCAATTAATGAAGTTGCCGTTGACCGTGATTTAGTTTTGTTAACGGTACCTGATGACGTACTTCCTGAATTAGTTGCCGGATTAGCAGCCACTAAAGCGATCAGTTCCGGCACATTTGTTTTACATACCTCTGGTCGATCCGGCATCAAAGTATTAGAACCACTAACTCAACAAGGTTGTTTACCACTTGCCATACATCCGATAATGACTTTCACTGGCACAAGTATTGATTTGAATCGTCTAACTGGCTGTCCATTTGGAATTACTGCACCGCTTGCACTTAGACCAGTTGCCGAAGCACTTGTTGTTGAAATTGGCGGTGAACCAGTTTGGGTACCTGAAGAAAATCGAAGTCTGTATCACACGGCGTTAGCATTTGGTGCAAATAATTTAATCACGCTAGTTAATGAAACTGTCGATCTATTAAAAAAAGCTGGCGTTGATAATCCAACTGCAATTGTTACGCCACTATTAAGTGCCTCACTCGACAATGCTCTTCGAAATTCAGATAGCGCATTAACTGGACCAATATCTCGAGGAGATATTTCAACAGTCACTGCACACTTAGTTGAATTAGCAAAAATAAGTCCGGCCACACTTAATGCGTATAAATCACTCGGTCGCTTAACGGCAGAACGCGCCCTTGAGTCTGGAATGTTAAATATCGATCAAGCTCAAGCCCTACTGAATGTTTTGGGTGAAGATAAATGAGTGAAACTTTAAATACTATTTCGGCATATCAAAATTGGTATCAGAAAATTAATCAACCAGTAGTAACTGTTTTCACAATGGGTGCTCTACATAGTGGGCATGCAAAATTAATTGAAGTTGCTAAAGAGTATGTTGCTCAAAATTTAAATGGCCAAGGAAAAGTTGTAGTTTCAATTTTTGTTAATCCAACTCAATTTAATAGTCCAGCAGATTTATCAAATTACCCACGCACACTTGATTCAGATTTAGTTATTTGTGCTGCAGCCGGTGCAGATGCGGTTTTTATCCCAACTGCATCTGAAATGTATCCAGCAGGCGAAACTAAAATTGGCTTAACCCACTATCAAATTGGCAATGATTTAGAAGGTGCAAGTAGACCGGGTCATTTTGAGGGAATGTTAACGGTAGTTACTAAATTACTAAATATCACTAAACCGATTGCAACTTTCTTTGGCGAGAAAGATTTTCAGCAACTTGTATTAGTTAAGCAATTGGTCACTGATTTAAATATGGAAATTAACGTAATTGGCGTCCCAACTGTTCGAGATCAGGATGGCTTTGCACTTTCAAGTCGTAATAAAAGATTAAGTGAGACGCAGCGCGAGTTAGCCAGCCAAATTCCAGCTACTTTAACTTTACTCAAACGCAGTATCAGCGAAGGACATGATTTAACTAGTGCAATAAATATTGCAACAGAGTATTTAACTAATTTTCCAGAAATTAAAATTGATTATCTAGAACTTAGAAATCATCAACTTGGTAAACCAAGTAACACAGATTCAGTGCGCGCTTTGATCGCCGTACAAATTGGTGAAATTCGCCTAATCGACAACATGACAGTAAGGGATTAATAATGCTGTTAACTATTGATGTTGGTAACACCAACACAGTACTTGGACTTTTTGACGGTCCAGATATTTATCAAGCTTGGCGAACTAAAACTGATTCGCGCGAAACTGCCGATGAGTTAGCGCTTAAGTTTCGTGCGTTATTAGCTGACAGCCCGGCTGTTACTGGCATTGCTCTATGTTCAACAGTTCCGGCTGTACTTCGAGAAATGCGCACAATGCTTGATCGGTATTACCGAGATATCCAGACGGTAATTGTTGAGCCTGGAATTAAAACTGGCGTACCGATCCTGACTGATAATCCAAAAGAAGTTGGCGCAGATCGAATTGTAAATTCGCTTGCTGCCTTTACGCTTTTCGGTGGCCCAGCGATAGTTGTTGATTTTGGTACCAGCACAAATTTGGATGTGGTTTCCAGTAAAGGTGAATTCCTCGGTGGCGCGTTAGCACCTGGAATAGAAATTTCAATCGATGCACTTGCCGCTCGGGCTGCCCAACTGCGAAAAGTCGAGTTAGTTAAACCACGAAATGCAATTGGCAAAAACACAGTTGAAGCTTTGCAATCAGGGGCAATCTATGGTTTTGCTGGACAAGTAGATGGGCTAGTTGATCGGATTACTGAAGAACTGGGCCAAGAAGTTAAAGCAGTAATTGCCACTGGCGGTTTAGCCGGAATCGTAGTTCCAGAATCTGCCACAATCACACACCATGAACCAGATTTAACTTTGATTGGTTTGCGCCTGATGTACGAACGAAACGTCTAGTAACGGTAATCTTGTGGGCGTGACTAACGAACAAAATCCACCGGTTGATGACACTGATGACCTGCCAGAACAAATGCAGGTTCGTCACGATAAGCGCAACCAGATATTAGCTAGCGGTGGCCAGGCTTATCCTGTTCGTGTTCCGATCACAACAACTATTAATGCAATTCGCTTAAAGTATCCAGACTTAGCTCCGGAAGCTGCCACTGGCGATTTTGTTGGCATAGCTGGTCGAGTTATGTTTTTGCGCAATACCGGAAAATTATGTTTTGCCCAACTACAAGCTGGTTCAGGTGAAACTATCCAAGCCATGCTTTCTTTCGACAAAGTCGGTGACGAAGGATTAGAAAACTGGAAATCACTTGTTGATATCGGTGATCACATTGCCATCGAAGGTGAAGTTATTAGCAGTAAGCGCGGCGAACTTTCAGTACTTGCAGATAAATGGCATATGGCAGCTAAAGCGCTTCGCCCTTTACCAAATCCGCATAAACCACTTAATGAAGAAACTCGAGTGCGCCAACGTTACGCCGATTTGATTATGCGCGATACAGCGCGACAGGTAGCACGTCTGCGTCCAGCAACTTTAGCTAGTTTGCGTGCTAGTTTTGCAAACCGCGAATACATTGAAGTTGAAACACCAATGCTTCAAACTATGCATGGTGGCGCAGCAGCCCGTCCTTTCGTTACTGAATCAAATGCATTCGACATGCAGTTGTTTTTGCGAATCGCACCTGAATTATTTTTAAAGCGTTGTGTAGTTGGCGGAATTGATCGAGTTTTTGAAATTAACCGCAACTTCCGAAATGAAGGTGCTGACTCAACTCACTCGCCTGAATTCGCAATGCTTGAGTTCTATCAGGCTTATGCCGACTACAACGACATGGCGCAATTAACTCAGGAGTTAATCCAAGAGGCCGCTTTAGCTGTACACGGTTCGCTTAATTATGAGTTAGTTGAAGGTGGCACTCGTGATCTATCTGGCGATTGGGATCGGGTCGAAGTTTTTCCGGCAGTAAGTAAAGCAGTTGGCCAAGAAATTACTCCAGCGACTCCAATCGAAACTTTACGCAAACTTTGTGATGCAGCCGAAATAACTTACGACCCAAAAGCAATCCACGGAAAGTTAGTTGAAGAATTACTTGAACATTATGTTGTTGGAAAATTCATTAAACCAACATTCGTAATGGATTACCCAATAGATACTTCACCACTTGTGCGCGAACATCGAATTCACGCCGGCGTTGTTGAAAAGTGGGATCTATACATAGACGGCTATGAAGCTGGTACTGGTTATTCCGAATTAGTTGATCCAGTTATTCAACGTGAACGTTTAGTTGCTCAATCTGCGCTTAAAGATGGTGGCGATGCTGAAGCAATGCAACTTGATGAAGATTTCTTGCGTGCACTTGAATACGGAATGCCACCAAGTGGCGGTGTTGGGATGGGTATCGATCGGCTACTGATGACCCTAACTGGCTTAAACATTCGCGAAACTATTTTGTTCCCGCTAGTAAAACCAGAAGCATAAGTAACCCAGTCACATTCGTTAGACGCTTATTCTTAAGCCCGAGCAAGGTATGCCAAATACCCCGTAAAAAGTCTCAATCTTTAAGCTGCTTTAGTTCGCCTAAGGCGAAGCGCTAATTGCCAAAAAGCCCGAATTTTGGGAAGTTAAGCCTGATTTTTAGCGTTGAATTAACTAACCAAGAAACACCAATTGCCAACTGGCTCTAGGCTTGGAAAAGAATAATCAGCAGAAGTATATGTAGGGGAGTTTAGATGTTCGAGAGGTTTACCGACCGAGCCCGACGTGTTGTAGTGCTAGCCCAAGAAGAGGCTCGCATGCTGAATCACAACTACATCGGTACAGAACACATTCTGCTTGGCTTAATTCATGAAGGTGAAGGCGTAGCTGCAAAGGCGCTTGAGTCACTAGAAATTTCACTTGAAGCAGTTCGTGCTCAAGTAGAAGAAATAATCGGTCAAGGCCAACAAGCTCCAAGTGGTCACATCCCGTTTACTCCGCGGGCTAAGAAAGTACTTGAACTTTCGCTGCGCGAAGCATTACAGCTTGGCCACAACTACATCGGTACTGAACACATTCTGCTTGGCTTAATTCGCGAAGGCGAAGGCGTAGCAGCTCAAGTACTTGTAAAACTTGGTGCGGATTTGAATCGCGTACGCCAACAAGTTATTCAATTACTTTCTGGCTACCAGGGTAAAGAACCACAAGTTTCCGGTGGTCCTGCTGAAGGAACACCTTCTACATCACTTGTTTTAGATCAGTTTGGTCGCAACTTAACGCAAGCAGCTCGTGAAGGTCAGCTAGATCCAGTAATTGGCCGCGAAAAAGAAATTGAACGAGTTATGCAAGTTCTTTCGCGCCGCACGAAGAATAATCCAGTTCTAATCGGTGAACCAGGTGTTGGTAAAACTGCAGTTGTTGAAGGTCTTGCCCAAAATGTAGTTAAAGGCGAAGTACCAGAAACACTTAAAGACAAGCAGATTTATTCACTTGATCTTGGCGCATTAGTTGCCGGTTCTCGTTACCGTGGTGACTTCGAAGAACGTTTGAAAAAAGTTCTTAAAGAAATTAAAACTCGTGGCGACATTATTATTTTCATTGACGAAATGCACACCCTTGTTGGTGCTGGCGCTGCTGAAGGCGCAATTGATGCAGCCAGTATTTTGAAGCCAATGTTGGCCCGTGGTGAATTACAAACTATCGGCGCAACCACACTTGATGAATACCGCAAGTACATTGAAAAAGATGCTGCCCTAGAACGCCGCTTCCAACCGATTCAAGTTGCTGAGCCATCCCTGGCGCACACTATTGAAATTTTGAAGGGTCTTCGTGATCGTTACGAAAACCATCACCGAGTAACAATCACCGATGGCGCATTAGTCAACGCCGCAACACTTGCAGATCGTTACATTAGTGATCGATTCTTGCCAGATAAAGCCATTGACTTAATCGACGAGGCTGGCGCCCGGTTACGAATTCGGCGAATGACTGCACCACCAGACTTACGCGAATTTGATGACAAGATTGCCAACGTTCGTCGTGAAAAAGAATCTTCAATTGATGGTCAAGATTTTGAACGTGCTGCCTCACTTCGTGATGATGAAAAGAATCTGATGAACGCTCGTGCACAGCGTGAAAAAGAATGGAAAGACGGCGACTTAGACGTAGTTTCTGAAGTTGATGAAGATTTGATTGCTGAAGTACTTGCTGCTTCAACAGGCATCCCAGTTTTCAAGTTAACTGAAGAAGAATCACAGCGTCTATTAAAAATGGAAGACGAATTACATAAGCGAGTTATTGGTCAGCAACAAGCGATCAAAGCTTTGTCACAAGCAATTCGTCGTACCCGCGCTGGCTTGAAAGATCCTAAACGACCAGGTGGATCATTTATTTTTGCTGGCCCATCAGGTGTTGGTAAAACTGAACTTTCAAAGACGTTAGCTGAATTCTTATTCGGTAACGAAGATTCTTTAATTCAGTTGGATATGTCTGAATACTCAGAGAAGCACACAGTTTCTCGACTATTCGGTTCACCTCCAGGCTTCGTTGGTTATGAAGAAGGTGGCCAGCTCACCGAAGCTGTACGCCGCCGCCCGTACTCGGTCGTCCTACTGGACGAAGTAGAAAAGGCGAACCCCGAGGTATTCGATATTTTGCTGCAGGTTCTAGACGATGGCCGTTTAACCGATGGTCACGGTCGAACAGTGGACTTCCGCAATGTGATCCTGATTCTAACGTCCAACATGGGCTCCCAGTTCTTGATTGACACCTCCGTGCCATTTGAAGAGC
>CAJBBC010000085.1 GCA_903951185.1 uncultured Actinomycetes bacterium | reverse complement strand
GCTAAATTCCGTGAACAATTAATCGATCGCTTAGTTATGACTAAGGGTCAAGAGCGTTGCGTAATTATTTGGCCAGGTGACCAATTCGATATTTATGCTCAGTCCCTTCGGACCCGGTCTCAAAATAATGAAAAAGTTCGGGCCTACACCCGCGTGTTTTTCTCTTCGGCTTTTGATGATGTTGCCGACAAACAGGGTCGCGTAACTATTCCAGCCCCACTTCGCGATTGGGCAGGTTTAGATCGCGATTTAGTTGTCGTTGGCGCAGATACACGAATTGAAATTTGGGATGTAGTTGCCTGGAATCAATACTTAGCTGTTCAAGAACCTGGCTTTGCCACGTTAGACGAAAATATTTTGGGAACTCATGGAGTTATGCCATGACCAAAACCTTAAATCTGCATTCAAATCCTGCTGGCCACTTCAAGTACCCAGCCGTAACTGAAACCTGTCACACCTTCCCCGGTGCCAGGCTTGCTGTCGGCTGGGGACTTGAGGTTGTCACGGGTGTGGAGTGTGGCTAATGACAACATTTACGCATGTGCCTGTTCTCAAACAGCGTTGCTTAGATTTACTTGCACCAGCCATTAGTTCACAAGGTGCAGTTTTAGTTGATGCCACATTAGGACTAGGTGGACACACGCAAGCGGCGCTCGAAACTTTTCCAAATCTTCGGGTGATTGGCTTAGATCGCGACTTAGCCGCATTAGATCATTCTCGAATTCGCCTAGCTCAATTCGCCGATCGGATTGTTTTAGTCCACGCAGTCTATGACCGGCTACCTGAAGTTTTAGCCCAGTTACAAATTCCGGCCGTTCAGGGAATTTTATTTGACCTAGGTGTCTCATCAATGCAGCTTGATAACGACGAACGCGGGTTTGCTTACTCTCGAACTTCACCACTAGATATGCGGATGAATACGAGCGAGGGACAAACCGCAGCCGATGTAGTTAACACATATAGCCATGGCGAACTGGCTCGAATCCTAAATCATTATGGCGAAGAACGTTTTGCTTCACGGATCGCCAGCGCAATTATTAAAGAACGTGAGATTGAACCTTTCACTACAAGTGACCGGTTAGTTGCTGTAGTAAGAGATGCAATTCCGGCAGCAACTCGACGTACCGGCGGTAATCCAGCAAAGCGCACTTTTCAAGCGCTTCGGATTGAAGTTAATAACGAACTTGATGTTTTAGCCCGGGCGATGCCAGCAGCAATTCAATCACTAGATGTACATGGCCGGTTAGTTGTGATGTCCTACCAATCACTCGAAGATCGAATTGTTAAATCAGCATTGCGGGAAGTAACTGAAAGTAAAACACCCCTCGATTTACCATTTGTACCAGCCGGCGACAAACCGAAATTTGAGTTATTAACTCGCGGCTCTGAACTTGCTAGTGAAATTGAAATTGCCGAAAACAGTCGAGCCACTTCAGTGCGCCTTAGAGCAGTAGAGCGGGTGGCCGCATGAGTGCCATGCCGGCGCGCACACCACGCGTTAATCCAATTCCAACTCGGACTAAACGACTTAGTCGATTAGCTTTCATAAATCCAAGAGTTATTGTTACGCCAATTTCTCAGGCAATTCCAGTGGCAATTCCGAGTGGCCGAGCAAGCCGTAATACTTTCATCGCCGTGAATATGGGCATGATTTTATTTGGAAGCTTTTTACTCTTATTGGTCCATACCCAAGTTCAACAAACTGCATTCGAAAAACAGACT
>CAJBBC010000084.1 GCA_903951185.1 uncultured Actinomycetes bacterium | reverse complement strand
TTGGGCAATAGTGCTAACTGATGCTCGCTCATTAGCCGGTAAAGCCTTGAACCAAGGCAAACTTGTTTCCATCCGGGTAGTTGCGGCAGTAGTTAGTTCACCAGTCATCCGCTGTACACGCCGAGACAAAACTGCTCGTTCGGCAGCAACGCGCTCTGGTGAAGTAGCAGTCCGGCTTAGCTCACTCATTTAAATAAGGCTGAATTGGTAGATCAGCCGCCGCCTTCGGTATTACCTGAGTTAGCTGCCTTAGGATCCCATAACTGGTAGCGATCAAGGGCTTCGCGAACGCGACTAGCCTCGAATTTACCCTCTTTAGCAAGGGCAGCCAAAGTTTGGACAGTAATACTCTGTGCATCAACTAAGAAATGACGACGAAGTGCACCGCGAGTATCTGACATACCCCAGCCATCTGTACCTAGTGATGCAAAATTCTGTGGGACCCAGTCGCGAATTCCATCTTGAACTGCACGCATGTAATCCGACACAGCAATTACTGGACCTGGTTGCGAAATAAGACGCTTAGTTAAGAATGAAATCTTTTGGTCTTCTGGATTAAGTAAATTGTGGCGATCCGTATCTAACCCATCGCGCCTTAATTCATTCCATGAAGTTACTGACCAAACATCAGCATTTACATTCCACTCATCACAAAGTAGTCGCTGTGCTTCAAGCGCCCAAGGCATTGCTACACCAGATGCCAAAATTTGTGCACGCAAACCATCATCACTTTGCGCCGGTGCGAAAAGATACATACCTTTCAAAATACCTTCAACATCAACTTGCTCCGGTTCAGCAGGTTGTGAAATTGGTTCGTTATAAACCGTTAGGTAGTAGTAGATGTTTTCAGAATTCTCGCCATACATTCGGCGTAAACCGTCGCGCATGATATGGCCAATTTCAAATGCAAAAGCTGGGTCGTATGCAACGACTGCTGGATTTGTTGAGGCAAGTAAGTGAGATTGACCATCTTCATGCTGTAAACCTTCACCATTTAAAGTGGTTCGTCCTGCTGTTGCACCTAATACAAAACCACGGGCCATCTGATCACCAGCAAGCCAGAATGAATCGCCAGTTCGCTGGAAACCGAACATCGAGTAGAAGATATAAACCGGAATCATTGGTTCATCGTGTGTTGAATACGAAGTTGCAACTGCAGTCCATGAAGCAACTGAACCGGCTTCATTAATACCTTCATGCAGAATCTGACCAATCTCAGATTCTTTATAAGAAAGCATTAGCTCACGATCAACCGACATGTATTGCTGTCCATGCGGAGAGTAGATCTTTAAAGTTGGGAAGAAAGAGTCCATCCCAAAAGTGCGCGCTTCGTCAGGAATAATTGGCACAATTCGTTTGCCGATATTTTCATCCTTCAATAAATCACGAAGTAAGCGAACAAAAGCCATAGTGGTAGCAACTTGCTGCTGGCCTGAACCAGATTTTGTATCTTTATATGCTTCATCACCTGGAAGCTGCAATGGCTTTGAATGATTACGGCGAGCTGGCAGGTAACCACCGAGTGCACGGCGACGTTCATGTAAATACTGAATATGTTCATGGTTTTCGCCTGGATGGAAATAAGGCGGGGTATACGGATCTAGTTCTGAATCCGGAATTTCAAGTTGAAGTCGGTCACGGAAAACCTTCAAATCATCAACAGTTAATTTCTTCATCTGGTGCGTGGCATTGCGGCCTTCGAAATGTGAACCTAAAGTCCAACCCTTAATTGTTTTCGCCAAAATTACGGTTGGTTGACCAGTATGTGCCATAGCTGCTGAGTAGGCGGCGAAAAGTTTCTTGTAGTCGTGCCCGCCTCGCTTAAGGGCCCAAACTTTATCGTCAGTCCAGTCCGAAACCATGGCTTTAGTTCGGGGATCGCGACCAAAGAAGTTATCGCGAACGAATGCACCGTTTTCTGTTTTGTAAGTTTGGAAATCACCGTCTGGAGTACGGTTCATCAAATTAACTAAAGCGCCTTCGTTATCTGCAGCTAATAATTCATCCCACTCGCGACCCCAAACAACTTTAATTACATTCCAGCCAGCACCACGGAAATGAGATTCAAGTTCTTGAATGATTTTTCCGTTACCACGAACAGGACCGTCTAGTCGCTGTAAATTGCAATTGATTACGAAAGTCAAGTTGTCGAGTTCTTCGCGGGCCGCAATACCAATGGCGCCGAGTGATTCTGGTTCATCCATTTCGCCGTCACCAAGAAATGCCCACACTCGTTGCTGCGAAGTATCTTTAATTCCGCGGTGCTGTAAGTAGCGATTGAAACGCGCTTGGTAAATTGCGTTCATTGGACCTAGACCCATAGACACTGTTGGGAATTGCCAAAATTCTGGCATTAAGCGTGGATGCGGATAACTCGGTAAACCATTTGGTGCTGCGGAAAGTTCTTGGCGGAAACCATCGAGACGGTCTTCGCTAATTCGGCCTTCAAGATAAGCACGCGCATACATACCTGGTGATCCGTGGCCTTGGAAAAATATTTGATCGCCACCACCTTCAAAATCAGGACCGCGGAAGAAGTGGTTAAAGCCAACTTCGTAAAGCGAAGCACTAGAAGCGTAAGTTGAAATGTGTCCACCAACACCAATACCTGGACGTTGTGCACGGTGCACAGTCATCGCGGCATTCCAGCGAATGTATGCACGAATTCTTCGTTCGATGAATTCATCACCAGGGAAAGCTGGCTCACGTTCTGGTGGAATTGTGTTGATGTAGTCAGTGCCTCTGAGGCTTGGTAAACCGATATTTTGCTCAGCTGAGTGACGCAGCATAGACAGCATGATGTGCCGAGCGCGGTGTTCACCACCGTTGGCAATTAAAGAATCCAGCGATTCAAGCCACTCATTAGTCTCTTGCGGATTGGTGTCCACGTATTGTGTCGGCATCCCACCGGTGAGTAATGAATCCCTTGTTGGATCGTTGGCCACTAGCCATCCCTACCTTTTAATCAGATTCTCAACCTCTATTCTGTCGGATTAATCAGAAGGTTAAATACTGACCATTGGATAAGGGCCAAGTCCAAAAGACTTGATATTGGGCAAAGTTGGCTAATTAATCCAATAACCTATATTCGTGGAATCACAGGGGGGTGGCCCTAGCGGGCTAGCTGGCAAATTCGGATTTGCCGAAGGATTTGTTGTCCAAGAAATTGGATTTGATGTTGACTGTGATCCAGATGTTTCAGCTGCGGCGAGGTCTGTAGCCGAATTAGTCGATGAAACTTACCCAGACATTGTTGATGCAGTTTTATTGTGGTGGCGCGATGAAGATGGCGACTTAATCGACGCGCTCGTTGATGCCCTTGGTCCATTAGCCGACAATGGGGTGATTTGGTTAATGACACCAAAAGTTGGACGTGATGGCCACGTTGAACCTAGTGATATTTCAGATGCTGCTCCAACGGCCGGTTTGCAATCTACCAGCACTATTAATGCGGCACCAGATTGGCAAGGCACTAGGTTAGTTGCACCAAAAGCACGACGTTGAGTTTTAAATCAAAATCAGTTCACTAATAAATAGGTAGGAAAAGTATGACAATCGAAATCGGTAAAGAAGCACCAAACTTCACTTTGAAAAATCAATTTGGTGAAGAGGTGTCACTTTCTGATTATCGTGGACAGAAAAATGTTGTTTTAGTTTTCTTCCCAATGGCCTTTACCGGAATTTGTACTGGCGAACTATGTGAAATCCGTGATAACAAAAGTTCTTTCGAATCTGACGATGTGCAAGTGATCGGAATTTCTTGCGATGCCACACCTTCACAGAAAGCTTTTGCTGAAAAAGAAGGTATTGAGTACCCATTACTAAGTGACTTCTGGCCACATGGCGAAATTTCAAAACTTTATGGCGCTTGGTTTGAAGATCGTGGGTTTTCCCTACGCGGAACTTTCATTATTGATAAAGCAGGAATCTTGCGTTGGTCAGTAGTGAATTCGCCAGGCGATGCTCGCAATACTGATGAATACAAAGCTGCACTCGCTGCACTTTAGTTAGTTCATTTCTTAGTTAGTAATTACTTTGTCGCTACAGGCGATGAATAAATAAATCTGATTTAGTCACATTGGACTGGCTTTTAGGGTGAAATAGTTTTTAGCCGTGGCTGGAGTAGACCCGAGACTCTCCAGTCACGGTCTCTTTGTCTTGCATAAGTTAAGGGTGACCTTTCGGTCACCCTTAACTTTTATCGTGGGCGCTAAGGGACTTGAACCCCTGACCCTCTCGGTGTAAACGAGATGCTCTAGCCAACTGAGCTAAGCGCCCGCGAAGCACTAACTTACCGAATAACTAGGCATATTGGAAAATCTAGTTAATTAAGCAGGCTTATAAATATGGACTTGAACCTTACTTAGGCCTAGTTAGGCTGGTGGCTGTGTCCACACAAGATTTGTCCACACCAGATATGTCCACACCAGATATGGCAAAACCAGATCTGCTAAAACCAAAAGCGACTGTAACAATCGCTGATGTGCTAGCTGCGATGGAGAGTCGCTATCCAATCGCTTCAGCCGAACTTTGGGATACAGTCGGGCTTGTCACTGGGACTCCAGATTCAATAGTGCATAAAGTTCTATTCGCAGTTGATCCGCACGACAGGGTAGTTAGCGAAGCTAGGGACGTTGGCGCACAGTTAGTAATTGCTCACCACCCGTTGATCCTAAATAGTGAAATCACACCTAGTCAGTCAAAGCGCAAGGGTGAAATTGTTGGGCAACTACTTGCGAACAAAATTGGCTTATTTACGGCACACACAAATGCCGATGTGGCGTGGCCAGGCGTCTCCGATGCTTTGGCAAAAACGCTGGGTGTGGTTATTGAGAATAAAACCTCAATTGATCCGATAACAAGTCTTGGTCGAATTGGAAATTTACCCAGCACTTTGACGTTAGGTGAGTTTGCAAACCAAGTTCTGGCAAGTTTGCCAGAAACGCAGCGGGGGATACATGTTGCTGGCGGATTAGATAAGCCGATCATGCGGGTAGCAATTTGTGGCGGCTCCGGTGGCTCACTTTTAGATTTAGTTGCGCAATCAGATGCTGATGTTTTTGTTACATCTGATTTGAAATATCACGTGGCTCAAGAATTTGTTGATTCCACCGGCAAATGTTTAATCGATATTTCACATTGGGCTGGGGAGTGGACTTGGTTGGATCAAGCCGCAGAATTATTGAAGCTTGATCTTGGCGGTACGCTTGAAACGCACGTATCTTCGCTCGTGACTGATCCTTGGTCACTAAGCCTTAACTAGGAGTAATAATGGCTGTTTCAGCTTCTTCAGCTGAGCAAAACAAACTCCTTGAGATAGCTGATCTTGATACAAAACTCATTCAGTTAAATCATCAGCGCTCTACTGCACCACAAATAACTAAAGCCCACGATTTAGAAGTTGAACTTGGTTCAATTGAAATGAAAATCGTGGCAGCCCAAACCGAAGTTGCGGATTTAACGGTTAACCAAGAAAAAGCCGAAGCTGATGTAAAGCAAGTGGCTGATCGAATCAGCAAAGACCAAAGTCGGCTAGATGCCGGCCAGGCAACACCCAAAGAACTTGAAGGCTTCCAGCATGAAATTGCTACGTTAAGTAAGCGGTTAACTGAACTCGAAGACGAAGAATTAATCGTTATGCAACAACTCGAAGATGCAACTAGCGCTCTTTCTGAACTCGAACTTGATCGCGATCGAGTTACTGGTGAATTTGAACTAAGCAAACAGGCCCTTGAACTAAAGTTTGCCGACTTAGATGGCCAGATCGCTCAACTTGGCGCAGCGCGCTTGGCGGCTGTTGAATCTTTGCCTAAAGATGTTGTTGAACTCTACGAAAAAATAAAATCGGATCAAGGTGATGTTGGCGCAGCTCTGATACATCGCGGTGCGTGCCAAGGATGCCACATTGCACTTGATGCAACTGAAATTGATCGAATCAAGAGTTTGCCTCCAGACACTGTGGTTAGGTGTGAACAGTGCCGTCGTATTTTGATTAGAAATTCGGAGTCCGGTCTGTGACCAGTTTTGTAATTGAAGCTGATGGCGCATCTCGCGGAAATCCAGGGCATGCCTCTTATGGCACTGTGATCCGCAATATGAATACTGGGGAAGTTGTAGTTGAACTTGCTGCTGTTCTCGGACATGCCACAAATAATGTTGCTGAATACCGAGGTTTGGTTGCCGGTCTAACTGAAGTTGCCCAACTCGATCCAAATGCAATAGTTGAAGTTCGAATGGATTCCAAATTGGTAGTTGAACAAATGAGTGGGCGTTGGAAAATTAAACATCCAGATATGCGCGACTTAGCAATTCAAGCTCGCGAAATTTTGCCATTTGGAAATGTCACATATACCTGGATACCTCGCGAAGATAATAAACATGCCGACGCACTTGCTAATGAAGCCCTTGATACCCATTTAGCAGGCGGCTCAGGGATTATTGAACGTCGATTATGACCATGTTCCTGTTACCACCATCTGAAACAAAGTTAGATGCGACTGGAAAAACGAAGTTGAATTTAAAGTCGCTAAGTTTCCCAGAGTTAACTAAATCGCGAACTGAAGTACTTAATGCGTTAGTTGAGTTCTCCAGTGCAACGCCAAGTCGAGCCAGAACAGCTCTTGGCCTAAGTCAAAAACAAGACTTTGAACGTATTCGAAATACAGTACTTAAATCGGCAACGGTTGCACCGGCCTGGAAAATTTACTCCGGAGTTTTATATGAAGCATTGAATGCAGACGCACTAAGTGCGGCAGCTTTGAAGAAATTAACTTCTAATGTATTTGTGCAGTCTGCGTTATTTGGCTTGATTTCACTGGGGGATAAGATTCCGGCTTATCGACTTTCAGCCGACTCGAAGCTGCCAAAAATTGGTTCTGTTTCAAATATTTGGGCAAAAAACTGTGCATCAATTTTTGAGAATTCAACCGAGTTAATTGTTGATATGCGCTCTGGTCAATACGCACAGATCGCACCGATCCCAAAAAGTATTTCGGACCAAGTGATAGTTCCAAAGATTTTACAAAAAATGCCTTCGGGTCCACCAAAAGTTGTCAGCCATCACAATAAAGCCACTAAAGGAAGAATTATTCGACAGATAGTGACTCAAGCAAAAATTCCGACCAGCGCAGATCAATTGGCCAAAATAGTTTCAAAACTTGGTGCTGATGTCGAAGTAATTGGTCCAAAGCGCGTTGGGCAACCGATCACACTAAATGTCGTAGTTGCTGCGCTTTAGCTATTCCAAGCTGTCGCTTATTTCCATCCAGCGCTCTTCAAGAGTTTCTTTTTCTTGAATCAACGGTTGAAGTTCATCATTTAACTTTGCAACTTTTTCAAAATCACTCGAGTAAGTCTCCATGTCGCTTAAAAGCGACTTAATTTGAGTATCAAGTTTGCTAATGGATCGTTCAATCCGCTGCTGATCTTTTTGTAGTTCACGCTTCTGGGCTGCGGTTAACTGTGGGTTATTCGCCCCTGTACTAGAACCAACTGGTGTGAAAGCGGTTGGATCAGCAGACTGCCTTGCTCTAAGTTCCAAGTACTGTTCAAGACCACCGGGTAGGCCTTGTAAACCTCCATCACCCATAACGCCAACAAAAGTGTCGCAAACGCGCTCGAGGAAATACCGATCATGGGAAACAACTAGCAGGGTGCCAGCAAAGCTATCTAGTAAATCTTCAAGTGCGGCCAGCGTTTCAACATCAAAGTCGTTAGTCGGTTCGTCCAAAATCAACACATTTGGCCCACCCATTAATAATCGAGTGAGCTGCAAGCGTCGGCGCTCACCTCCAGATAAATCGCCAACTGGGGTCCATTGAGCATCTGAACCAAAGCCGAGGCGCTCACCAAGTTGAGAAGCACTTAGTGATTTACCTTTTCCAATTTCGACATGTGTTGCAATATTTTCAATTGCTTCGAGTACCCGCCACTTTGGATTCAACTCTTCTAAGTGCTGATCTAAGAAGGCTGCTTTGACTGTAGTGCCAGTAACAAGTTTTCCAGCACTAACTTTCAACTGGCTAGTTAACGTTTTCAGTAGCGTAGTTTTGCCAGCGCCATTTACTCCGGCAATACCAATTCGATCACCTGGGCCGATATTCCAATCCAGATGCTTGAATAAATCTCGCTCACCTATTCGAATGGTGGCGTTATGTAATTCATAAACAGTTTTACCAAGTCTGGCATTAGCGAAGGCAAGTAACTCAACATTATTTCGTGGTGGAGGTTCGTTCTCGATTAATTCATTAGCCGCATCAATCCGAAACTTCGGCTTTGAAGTACGCGCCGGAGCACCACGTCGTAGCCAGGCTAGTTCTTTCTTGATTAGCATATTTCGCTTTTGTTCTTCGACTGAAGACTGACGCATACGTTCAGCTTTTGCTAAAACAAATGCGGAGTAGCCACCTTCATACTCTTCAACTTTGCCATCGATAACTTCCCAAGTTTTTTCGCTGACTTCGTCTAAGAACCAACGATCGTGCGTTACAACAATTAGCGCAAGTCCACGTCGTGATTTTAAATGTGTTGCTAACCAGGAAACAGCTTCAACATCTAAATGGTTAGTTGGTTCATCAAGCAGTAGAACATCTAGATCAATAATTAGTAGTCTGGCTAACGCAACTCGTCGACGTTCACCACCAGATAGCGGTCCCATTTTGCGACTTAAAATTTCTTCGCTAAATCCGCCAAATAAACCATTTAAAACATCGCGAGCACGCGCGTTACTTGCCCATTCATGATCAGCTTGATCACCCATAACTATTTCTCGAACAGTTTTATTGGGATCCGCTTGATCGATTTGGGCGAGTGTGCCTAAGTGTGTACCCCCAGAGACGGAAACGCGACCCGAGTTAGGTGTTTCTTGTCCTGATAAAATTCGAATAAGTGAAGACTTGCCGCCACCATTTCGCCCGACAACTCCGATTCGGGCACCTTCAGCTAAACCAAGTGAAACTTCATCCAGAACAGCACCCTTGCCATAGTTCAGGGAAACATTTTCAAGATTTATTAGGCTACGCGGGGCCACAGGTACCTTTCGGGTCGGTCTATTCTTGCAGAATTTTGAAAGGTGGAAAATCAATCAACAGTGCATTGTCCAAAGACAATTGTGATTCACTTCGTGTTGATTATTGCCTGAAATTCAACTCCATTAGCAAGTTTTCGATCAACTAAACTCCACTGGCTGCCACATATAGAGGTAATTAATGCACTACCCAAACCTGGTTTCACATTTCCTAAACCGGTGCCGTTATCTAAGACGTGTAAGTGGATTTCAGAGTTCGCAGTTCCCATGATATTGACTTCCATTTCGGTCGCACTGCCATGGCGAACTGCGTTTGTCACAACTTCTTCAATCACAGTTGCCACATAAGAAATTAATTGAGGATTTTGTAATTCCTTGGGAAATTCTAAATGCGAATTAATCGTGACAAGTCCGGCCCAAGTCTCCTGGACGCGTGTTATGAAACCTTCAATTGAATCATGCTGTAGTTGATTGAATCGATTCATTGGATTCTCAAGGACAAGTTCTATTTCATGAATAGTTTCTTGCACTTTTGCTAAATCTGAATTCTTTCGAGCCAGATCCAAGGCAAGCGCCATCGCCATCAGCCTTGTTTGCAAGTGACCATGTAGAAATTTAGCTAATTCGCGATTTAGTTGTTCATTGCTGGTTTCCGAAACCATCAACTTAATTTTTTTCTGATCGATCTGCTCCATAAGCTCTTGAATGATCAATGCTTGGGATTTCAAGGAAACATAAATAACGCCACCCGTCAGCAGCGTGGTAATTAGAAAAATACCAAAAATTGTTGTGTTAAAGAAAAGACTTAAATTTGGAGTGGTTGGGCTATTTTGCTTAATCCTCAAGGCTTCCAAAAAAATGGAAGTTGCCACCATACAAATAAATGCAATTCGACCAGAGAATACTTTCAGAATTACAAAAGACTTAAAAATAAT
>CAJBBC010000083.1 GCA_903951185.1 uncultured Actinomycetes bacterium | reverse complement strand
CTTTTGACTTTAAAATTTCTAAAAATTTAGTCAGTCAAATTAAGTCGGCAAGAGTTAAAGCCCCGTTACCAGCAGTTTTTAGAGTGAAAGATGGTGACACAAATTACTTGCTTGTTTCCATGGGGGAAGATGAACAGAGTCTCTTAGTTCAAACGGACACTGATGAAATTGATTTGATTATGTTGCAACACACCGCGTCCGTCGTTTCTTTTGTTGCAGAAAGACATCTTGCCAATATAGGTTCACAAACTACAAGCGGTCATCGCCTTCTTTCTCAATTACTGGATAACCTTGTTGATCGTGAACTTGCAAAAGAAAGATTGAGTCAGTTCAATCTTGAAAGCGGACCATGGGAAGTTGCCTGTATATCAAGTGAATTGATTACCGATTTGGACTTTGTCAACACGATGTTGATTCACAGTAAAGTTCCAGCAATAGCATCAATCGGAAGTCAGGGATTAATCATCCTCACGCATGCTGATTTTGAATGGAGCGAAGATTTCCTCGATGCATTAAGTGGACCGCAATGTACAGTTGGAATTAGTGCTCAAATCAACAGTCTCGGCCGGCTAGCTGATGGTGCCAGAGAGGCTAACTGGGCGCGGGAGTTGGCAAAAACGTCAAAGATAAGAATTTCAAAGTACGGTGAAACAGATTCAATATTTATGCCTCGCACCGTTTCAGGCGCACAGGTTGCCGTCGAAACCATTCTTGGTCCGTTGATCGAATACGACAATCTTCATAATGCTGAATTAATGAAGTCCCTTCATGCTTTTTTTGATGCAAATATGTCGTGGCAACATGCCAGCATGGAATTAGGCATTCATCGACAAACTTTAAATTACCGGATGCAACGGATAGCCGAGATTACTAATCGAAACGTGAGTGAAATTGCAGGTCTTGCAGAGCTACACTTCGCAACGCGAGCAAAAGAAATTTTGGATCAAATCTAAGATTTGATTCGATCTGATTTTGGATCGTATAATGGTTTCAAAGACGCTTTTGCCGGAACTCGCCCTGTTACCATCTGAATTTCGTAATCTCCAGACGTAAACCACTCGTCATTTTCAATTTCACTTGCGTTTACCCAAGCCAGAGTTACAGGCCCACCCAGGGTGTGGCCATAACCTGTAGACCCACATCGACCAACCAATTTTCCATTTCTAAAGACTGGTTCGTCATGTAGCAAGAATTGTTCAGGGTCCTGCACTAGAAGTTGCATCAGCCGACGATTTGTCCCAACTTGCTTAATCTCATCCAACGAATCGATTCCAATAAACCCACCAGGCTTATCCCACGCAATGCCAAATCCCAAGCCAGAACTTATTAGATCATCGTTACTCGAAATGTCATGTCCCCAACTTCGATAAGCTTTCTCAAGACGTAGAGACCCTAATGCGTAGTAACCAGCAGGAAGCATTCCGTATTTTTCACCGGCTTCAGTGAGCAATGAATAGATGTGTCGGGATAAGTCAGTAGGTACTAAAAGTTCAAACCCAAGTTCACCGACAAAAGTAAGTCGCGTAGCTCTTACAAACCCATAACCTAAATCTATTTCTTTGGACTCACCGAAACTAAAACTTTCATTTGATAAGTCGACATCCGTTAGCTCTTGCAGCATTTCACGAGACTTTGGTCCCATAAGTGAAAGCATTGCATAAGACCCTGTTACATCCGTGAGGGTACAGAATTCATCTGAATTTATATGCTTGGCTAAGTGATTTAAATCGCGTAAGTGGGTGACTGGGCCTGAAAGCACCATGAATTCCGTTTGGCCTAATCGACTAACTGTTACATCAGCTTCAATTCCAGCGAATTTATTAAGCCACTGAGTGTACACAACTCGTCCAGGTTCAACATCGATGTTACGAACCGAAATTCGCTGCAATACTTTTAGTGCATCACGACCTTGGACCATAATCTTGCCGAATGATGAAGTGTCGAATAGTCCAACTGAGTTTCTAACTGCCTCATGTTCGCGCTTATTAGCCTGCAACCAATTAGGTTTTTCAAATGTGTATTCATAGTCACGTTCTTCAGGCGTTTTTGCATACCAATTTGGACGTTCCCAGCCGATTAGCTGGCCGTACACAGCTCCCGCCTTGCTTGTCATTTCATAGACTGGACTCTGTCGCAAATTGCGAGCAGTCTGCCTTTGTTCAAATGGCCAATGCACACCGTACGACAAATCAAGAGTCTCGAGTACACGCTTTTCCAAAAAGCGCCGATTCGTCTCATGAGGCTGTACTCGCGCTAAATCTGTTTCTGGTAAATCTATAGGAGACCGACCATCGATGATCCAGTCGGCAAGGGTTGCTCCTGCACCTGGGCCAGATAAGAAACCCGTTGAGTTAAATCCAGCAGCGACAAAATAGTTATCAATTTTTGGTGCCGGTCCTAAATGATAAACCCCATCAGGAGTAAAACTTTCGGGTCCACAAAAGTGTAACCGAACGCCAGCATCAGCAAGGATGGGCATGCGCTCGATCATTCGTTCGTAATAAGGTCCTAAGTGATCCCAATCCTCAGGCAATCTAATAAAGCCCTCGTTTACCGGTATGCCCTTTGAGGCCCAGACATAACTATCAGGTTCAAAAAATCCAACAAGTAGCGCACCAGCTTCATCTTTTACATAAGAACAATCATCAGCACTTTTTATCGTTGGCAAGTTTCTCGGAAGATTCTCTATTCCTTCGGTAACTATGTAGTAATGGGCAAGCGCCTGAAGTGGAACTTGCACTCCAGCCAACTCACCAATTTCTCTTCCCCACATACCGGTTGCATTGACGACATAGTCTGCTTCGATGTCACCCGAAGTTGTGGCCACTCCAGTCACTTTTCTGCCCTTAGTTTTTATATCAGTCACAGTCACATGCTCTATAACTTGAACTCCACGTTGACTAGCCCCTCTCGCTAAGGAGATGGTTGTGTCAGTTGCACTTCCTCTGCCTTCATATGGATAAAACAAACCCCCATAAACGCCTTCAGGGTTTAGCAAAGGATGAAGTTCTAGCGTTTGTTCACGATTGAGTAGCTGTACCTCTATCTGACTTGATATAGACGCTAATTCTTGATGACGCAGTTCTGTCATACGCGCCTCAGTCATTGCCAAATGGATTGTTCCTGTTTCTACATATCCAGTCGAAAAGCCGGTGTCTTCTTCTAAGTTTTTGAAGGTTTTTAAACCCCTTTGCACAATCTCACGCATTCCGTGAGTTGGCCTGGCTTGTGTGATCAGTCCTGCCGCATGCCAAGTCGTGCCGGAGGTCAAGGTGTTTCGTTCGAGCAATACGACATCGGTCCAGCCCCGTTTTGCAAGTTGGTACGCAGTCGCAGTGCCGATCACTCCGCCACCAATGATTACAACTCGCGCTTTGTTTGGAATTGATGGATTGCTCATACTTAACCTCTGGTTAGACCGCGCCTGCATTAGTTGCTTGAAATTTCTTATTACCTGCCTTGATAGTTCTATTTGGTTCGATTTTGAGCAATGTTACAAACGCTTAAAACGTCCTCACATTTTTAAACAAATGCACAATTGCCTTCGAATTTGAAAGTGGCAGTCTGAAGACTAAGTCATTCACAACTGACCAAATTCATGGATGGGGAAGTGTCTACATATGTCAGCTAAATCAGAGTTCGAACGATTAAGTGGGACTTTCTTTTTCGCAGGAACTCACCAAAAAAGCAACGGACCTGCTGCCTTTAAAGTGAATGATCCAGCAACTGGAGACGAAATTGGGTTCGTTGCTGAATGCACTGCTGCAGAAATCGACCAAGTTTTTGACGCAGCAAAAGTGGCCCAAAAAGAATGGTGGGCTGAATCAGCACTGCATCGAGCTGAGGTTCTGCATGAAGTAGCACGAAAAATAAAAGCTAATCGACTTGAACTTGCTGAGTTGCTAACTCGCGAGATGGGAAAAACTTTCAAGGAGAGTAGCGATGAAGTCGATTGGTCAGTAACCGCGATTGACTATTATGCCGAAATTGGCCGACATGAAAATGGACACGTGATAGGTCCTGCCGTGGCAGGACAGCTTCACTTCACGATAAAACAACCAATGGGGACAGCTGGCATTATCTTGCCGTTTAACTTTCCCTATGTCTTACTTTGTTGGGAAGCGGCAGCAGCTTTAGTTGCTGGTAACGCAGTTGTTGTAAAGCCATCAGAGCATACAAGTCTTTGCACTTTGAAATTTATGGAGTATTTCGACGACTTGCCTAAAGGTTTAATGCAATGCATTACAGGTGGAGCCGCGGCTGGGCAGCAACTTGTCTCAAGTCCTAAGACAGATATGATCGCTTTCACTGGAAGTGTGCCAACAGGGCGTGCAGTTGTAAAGGCGTGTGCGGAATCATTCAAGCCGCATATGATCGAAACCTCCGGCAATGATCCATTTATTGTCATGCCTTCGGCTGACCTTCAAATAGCTGCACGCGGCGCTGCCTTCGCTGCTTTTCTAAATGCAGGTCAAGTTTGCACTTCGGCCGAACGCATTTACGTACACGAAGATATCCATGATGAATTTGTCTCACTTTTAGTTAGCGAAGCCAAAGGAATTCGAGTTGGTAACGGATTAGAAAAAAACGACATGGGCCCAATGGTTAACAAACGTGAACTAGATCGTTACGAAAAAATATTGGCTCGTGCTATTGAACAGGGAGCCGTTGTTGAATGTGGCGGAGGTCGGCCAAGCGGATTAGACAAAGGCTTTTTTGCTGAACCAACAGTGTTGACAAATGTCAGGGCCGAAATGGACATTTTGCATGGCGAATCATTTGGACCAGTCGCGCCGATATGCAAAGTTTCCAGTCTTGATGAAGCGATTTCGCTGGCAAACGACTCAGATTTTGGACTAGGTGCGAATATCTACACAATGCGACTTGATGAAGCAATGCGAGCAGTAAATGAAATTGAAGTCGGCATGGTCTGGGTTAACGCTCCACTTCTTGATAATGACGCGGGACCATTTGGTGGCCGAAAACTTTCGGGATCGGGTCGCCAACTTGGACGTGAAGGACTTGATAGTTTTCGTCACACAAAACTCGCGATGATCGACCCAGATTCAAATCCTCACGACTTCTGGTGGTTTCCATATAAAGATTCCGAAAGTTTTCAATCCAACTAGAAAGGAAAAGGAATATGTCAACATCACTACAAAGAGAAAGGCTGAGGGAATGTCAGAAGTAAATTTTCCTGCTGAGCTGGAAGAACGCATTAGGTATTACGAGAATCCAGCGAATGACCCGGGTGAATTCAATGGAAAAGACTGGGCTGTAGTGATCGGGACTGGAGTCATCCTGCCGATTGTTGCCCTAATTATTGGTTGGAACATTGGATGGTCAGCATGAGTGAGAAAAATTTAGATCAAAAGTTAGTTGAAACTTCTTGGCCGCTAGCAGCAGAAGAGCGGAATTGGAGTTCCAGATCATTATTTATCGTGCTTCTGGTTGCTGCCTCAGCTACTTGGTGCTACATCATCGGCGAATATGTTGGCTATTACTTACCACTGTGGCCTGGTTTCCTTGCGATGACAGCTGGCGCAATGATTGGAATGCTGCTTGTTACGTTGGCAGTTGTCCCAACTTCCACTCGATTTGGAATTGACAGCATTAAGGCTGCAACTCCGCAGTTTGGATCAAATGGATGGACGATAACTGTTACTTTGCAGTACTTGTCAATCATTGGCTGGAATTCTCTTCTTCTAATCTTCTTCGGGAAATCAATTTCACGTTTTCTAAATGTACTTGGAATTGGTGACGAAAATTTGGCAGTTGTTGTTGTTCCAGTTGCTACCGTACTTGCGTGCGTGCTCGTATTCGTCATTTTAAAGAGGGGCGTTACTGGACTTGAGCGAGTTTCATTTTGGTTATTCCTATCAATCGTTGCAGTTGGTGTTTGGCTAATTACTATGTTGATAGTTCGCCAAGGCGACGCACTTGCTACTGCAGTTCCTGCATATGCAAGTAATAAACAACTTGATTTCCAGTATGGAATTGAGATTGGTTTGGTTAGTTTGCTTTCTTGGTGGCCGTATATCGGTTCCATGACACGTCAGGCAAAAAATCCGTCAATCGCCGCTGGCCCTTCGATGCTTGGTATGGGACTTCCAGTTCCAGTGCTTAGTTTTGTCGGTTTAGCATCAATTTTGGCTCTCGGGATATCTGATCCAACGGCTTGGCTAACTGAAGTTGGAGGCCGATTCTTTGGTGCGCTTGCATTGATGTTTATCATTGCTGCAAATCTAGGTACGGCACTTGCCGGTCTTTATGCATCAACAGTGGGCATTAAAGCAGTGCCTGCTTTTGCAAAGTTGTCATGGAATAAGGCGCTGCTAGTTTCCATCCTGCCAGTAGCTTTAATTGGAATTTTCATTCCAAACTGGGTGTTTGATAACTTCGGTACCTTTGTGGCCTACATTGGAGTTTTCTTTGCTCCTGTTTGTGGAATCATGATCGTCGATTACTTCTTACTTCGTAGAGGAAGAATTAGTATCCGCGGTATCTATGACACTACCAATGGTTCGGTTTATCGCTATTGGGGTGGATTTAATCCGGCAGCGGTAGTAGCTATGGTGGTTGGTTTTGTTACCTACACCTATTTACTTAACCCAATCTCATATGCCGTGAATGAACCATTCACAATATTGGGAGCCTCTCTACCTGCTGCAGTTTTATCTGCTGTGACTTACGCGATCATTACAGTGGCCGTCGTCAAGCCAGCTGGTAAAGGTGGTTACAAGTAGAACGTCAAGAACAAAGAAGGCACCGATTTTATCGGTGCCTTCTTTGTTTCAAGCTGTTCAGTTCGTAATTTAGCGCAAGATTAAACTGGAGTCGACGATCAGTCGGCAAAGAGATATTCAGACAGATTTATTGCAAAGTTTTCGTTACTGCTCACAGAATCTGAGTCTGTTCTGCAGTTTTGCTGACCACAGGTAGGCTTCTTATGTGTCCGCAACTATTTCAAGTTCAGGGCTGGATACGCCATTCGTGCCCATGCCAACCTGGCGAGCCTATTTAGCATTAACTAAACCTCGGATTATTGAACTACTTCTAGTCACAACTATTCCAACGATGTTTTTGGCCGCTGGCGGATTTCCAAAGCTAACGCTTGTGCTGTGGACACTATTTGGCGGCTCACTAGCTGCTGCTGGAGCAAATACTTTAAATTGCTACCTTGATCGCGATATCGACGCAATTATGGAACGAACTGCGCATCGACCATCAGCTACGGGTCAGATCGCGCCGGCAAAGATTGTTATTTTCGGACTTATTTTATCCTTCGCATCTTTCATCGTGCTGGGCTTAACCGTTAATCGACTTTCAGCTTTTCTGGCCACAGTTGCGATTTTGTTTTATGTCGTTGGCTACACGATGTTACTTAAACGTCGCACATCACAAAATATTGTTTGGGGTGGTGCAGCGGGTTGTATGCCAGTACTGATTGGCTGGTCGGCAGTAACTAACTCACTCAATTGGGTGCCTGTGATTTTGTTTTTAATTGTTTTCTTCTGGACGCCACCGCACTATTGGCCACTTAGTTTGCGCTACAAAGACGAATATGCGGCAGCGAATATTCCAATGTTGCCAGTAGAGCAGTCGCCAGCTGTCGTAGCCAAACAAATTGTTTGGTACGGCGTTGCCATGGTCGCCATCTCACTGATGCTGATTCCTGTTGCTCAAATGAGTTGGTTGTATAGCGTCACTGCAGTAATTGTTGGCATTTGGTTTATCAATGAATCTTTACAATTACAAAAAAGAGTTAAACGCGATGTAAATGATTTAGCGCCAATGCGACTATTTCATCTTTCGATTTCTTACTTATCAATACTCTTTTTAGTTATTGGTATTGATCCATTTATTGGTTAAGTTAACTTGCGGGTTGTAAAAAGCAGATTAAGTGTGGCAATCCAAAGTAAACATGATCCGGTGATGTGAAAAGCCACCAATACCCAAGGTAATCCGGTGAAATACTGAACGTATCCGATAACACCTTGTACTGCGCTAACGACTAAGACTGTGACAATTGCCCGAACTATTACACTATTCAATTTCAGTGATTTAGCAGCAACGTAAAGCCCAAGCGTGAGACCGACATATAACAACACTAAATCCGCATGTAGCCAAGAAATAACTCTTGGATCAATCGGAAGTCGAGTTACTTCGTTTACATCACCAGCATGTGGTCCAGAACCAGTAACGATGGTGCCAACCACAATGACCAGAAGTGCCAGAGCAGTGTGCAATTGTGCGCCCTGCCTAAAAATAGGTGGAACAGTTAATTCGAAACTCGGTTTCGGTTTTGTGACATTCTCTGTTTCGACAGCGCGTCGATGTAAGGCAAAAGCTATCGAAATTAAGCCGATTGAAACTAAGAAATGTGCGGCAACAGTTAGTGGATGTAATTTTGTCAGAACCGTAATTCCACCGAGAACAACTTGAATCAAAATGCCAACTAAAGTTGCATAAGAAAGTATTGTTAAATCGCGTCGTCCAAGTTTTGATTTACGAATTGCCACAATAACCATGGCTGCGATGATCACTAAAACAAAAGTCAGTAACCGGTTCCCAAATTCCACGTACTTATGCCAAGACTCAGTTTGTGCTGAAGTTGGAGTAATTGAACCATCAACACATTCCGGCCAGGTTGGGCAACCAAGACCGGACGAGGTAACTCGAACTAGACCGCCAGTTACCACAATGCCAACTTGTGCAATTACGTTGGCAAGTAGGATCTTTCGAAGGTTTGCTTTAAGCCAGAAGTCCATACTTTAAAGACTATTGGTGGTTCAACGTGCATTCTGACCGTATTTACGCAACAATAAGGTTGTGAAATTCACCGGATCCGGAGCAGCCAACGTGGGCCGTGCTTTGCTACAAGCTGGCTCCGCTACCGCAACCACTTTGGCTCATGATTTGGGCTTAACTGGCGCTGGTATCCGTAAGCATCTTGATGCTTTATTAGCAGCAGGTTTAGTTGAATCTAGCGAGCGAGCGAATTACGGTCCAGCTGCACTTGAAGGCCCAAAAGGTCGCGGCCGACCAGCCAAAGTCTTCATGCTTACTAAAAAAGGTCGTAAAGTTTTTGGTGAGCAAGAACAAAGCCTGGCTTTAACTGCCCTGAAATTTATTTCAACACATTCTGGTCCAGAAGCGGTTTCTGCATTCGCAGATCACATTGCACATACTTTTGAGCAAGAACATAGTGATGTAACTAAATACAGCACCTCACAAGAGCGGGCAATGGCTTTAGTTGATGCACTCAATGTTGACGGTTATGTAGCAACAGTTACCCCAGGATTAGGCGATTCAATTCAGATTTGCCAACACAATTGCCCAATGGGTGACGTGGCTATTGAATTCCCAATAGTTTGCGAAGCCGAAACTGAAGCATTCTCCAGACTTACTGGAGTACATGTCACCAGATTGGCCACCATTTCAAATGGTGCACCAGTTTGTACCACGTTAGTTCCAAAATCCCGAAGGGAAACAAAATGACAACACAACAAGAACACTTAGATGCACTTGGTAATTATGAATTCGGGTGGCATGACGGTAACGATGCGGGATTAAATGCGCGTCGTGGTTTAAGCGAAGAAGTGGTTCGAGATATTTCGGCGCTCAAAAACGAACCGAAATGGATGCTAGATATGCGCCTTAAAGGTTTGTCATTATTCGAAAAGAAACCAATG
>CAJBBC010000082.1 GCA_903951185.1 uncultured Actinomycetes bacterium | reverse complement strand
ATTGGTTATTGGATTGATCAAAATTATGCCGGACGTGGGATTATGACTTCGGCAGTGGCATTAGTCACCGACCACCTTTTTAATAATGTTGGCTTACACCGAATTGAAGTTGCGATTCGACCAGAAAATGAACCGAGTAATAAGTTAGTAAAGCGCCTTGGCTTTAAATTTGAAGGTATTCGACCTAAGTTTTTGCACATAAATAATGATTGGCGTGACCACAATATCTACGTAATGTTTTCTGAGGACTTCGACGGAAGCCTGCTTCGAAGACTTAAGTAGCTAGACACGGGTCAAGTTCCAAGGCTTTCGGGGGATAACCGAATATTCTAAGTACTCATGACTGGGTTGCTTTTTTTCATTGTATTTGCGATGTGGGCATCCGTTCTCATTCCAATCGGTTTAAAGAATCACGACCGTCGCAATCTTGAGAAATCTTTACTCGCCGATGGCCAGCAAATTAATCGCTGGCATTGGCAGGCGCGTGAAGATTTAACACCTAGACAAAAAGCATTCATTCGTCGTCGTCGAGTTGCCATGGTTTTACTAACAGCATTAATCAGCACTGTAGTGATGTCTACCGCTGGAAGAATCTCATTTTTTTGGATTGCACTGCCGGCCATACTTATCGCATTATTTAGTTATGCAGCGTCGAAAGCACCAAGTCCATCGACAATTGTTCGTCCAGCTGAATTAATGCAACCGCAAACCACTCAAACAATTTCAAATTCCACTGTAATAATTGAAAAAACATTTGAGCAAAAAATTGAAGTACAAAAACGTACTTGGGTACCAATCGAAATTCCAATGCCTTCTTACTTAACAGCTGAACGGGCAAGGACCAGTGATCGAACTAACAATTCTGCGCGCACTTGGACGAGTCAAGAAATGATTGATGCCGCCGTTAAATTAAGTGAACAACGGGCGCAAAAACTAAAAGAAGCTCAAGCCAGGCTTGAGGAAGCTCGTGCGCTAGCCATGGAAAATGCTCGCCGAGCTGCTGTTGCTGCCAATGAAAATAACGGGAACCCCGTAACACCGTTTCGCCGTGCTGTAAATCAGTAGTTACAGTTAAGTATGAACACAATCATTACTGTTTCCGGCATGACTTGTGACCACTGTATTAACGCAGTGACAGAAGAGCTGATGAAACTTTCTGAAGTCACAGATGTAAAGATTCAGCTTGAATCAGGAACAGTTGATATTGAATCTGAATCAGCGTTAAACCCCGCCTTGATTGAAAGTGCCATTCAAGAAGCTGGCTACGAAGTTAAGCAGTAAATGGCAATGAGCCAGCAAATTGAACTAAGTGTTGGTGGGATGACATGTGCATCATGTTCACGCCGCGTTGAAAAAGCCTTAACTAAAATGCCTGGCGTCACTGCCTCAGTTAACTATGCAACGGGCTCAGCTCTTATTTCCACTGAGCAAAATGTGGATCCTACTGAATTAATCCAGGCTGTTGAAAAAGTGGGATACACCGCCTCACTAACTGAAAAAGCTACTGAACTTTATGGCGCTGCTGAATTTAAATCACGTTTAATTTTTTCGGCTGTACTGACCGTCCCACTTATGTTTATTGCGATGGTGCCAAGTTTGCAATTCACTGCTTGGCAATTCATCTGCGCTTTATTAGCCACTCCGGTTGTAACTTGGGCAGCCTGGCCTTTCCACCGAGCAGCACTTCTAAATTCAAAACATCGCGCCGTGACAATGGACACCTTAGTAAGTATGGGAGTTAGCGTTTCGTACTTGTGGTCGCTCTATACGATTTTGTTCACGCACGCGGGTAACTTGAATATGAAAATGTCGACTTCTGTATTTAATACTTCAGGTTCACCAGAAGTTGGTATCTATTTTGAAGTTGCGGCAGCGGTAACAACTTTAGTTACTCTAGGAAAATACTTAGAGTTTCGCGCTCGAGATAAATCCACTAAAGCACTAGAGAATTTAGTTTCACTAAATCCAAAATTCGCAACTGTTATTCGTGCTGGTGTTCACACAAGCGTAATTATCGAAGACGTAAAAGTTAACGATGAAATTTACGTGCAAACTGGTGCGCAAATTCCAATTGACGGCGTTGTCTTAGCTGGCACAGGTTACGTTGATAATGCATTAATCACCGGTGAGTCAATGCCAGTTTTGGTTTCACCTGGCGACCAAGTTATTGGCGCTACAGTCTTAATCGATGGAGTGTTAACCCTGCGCGCTACCGCAGTTGGGAAAGACACAGTCTTAGCAGGAATTTCTCGACTAGTACATCGAGCCCAAACTGGAAAAGCTGAAGTTACTCGCTTAGTTGATCGCATTTCACAGATTTTTGTTCCGGTTGTAATTGGACTGGCAATAATAACTGGACTTTATTGGTTGGTGATTGCAAATAATCCGGCCACTGCCTTAACCACATCAATTGCCGTATTAGTTATTGCCTGTCCTTGTGCACTTGGTTTAGCTACTCCTACAGCTTTATTAGTTGGCACCGGTCGAGGGGCAGCACTCGGATTGCTAATCAGAGGTCCACATGCCATTGAATCAAGTCAAAAAATAGATCGTATTTTCATCGACAAAACGGGCACGCTTACTGATGGGCAGATGAGTGTTTCTCAGGTAGTTACTAACATTTCGCAAAGTGAACTCTGGCAGATAGTTGATGCACTAGAAGTTACTTCGAAACATCCACTTGCCACGAGTTTGCGCAAATATGCACATGAACTTGGTTTTAAACACGAACCTGCCCAATCCGTTCACACTGTAAGCGGCTCAGGTGTCCAAGGTTTAGTTGATGGGCAGCCATGTGCAATTGGATCGGTAAGTTGGCTTGGTCTGCCAGAAGGTGAATTGAAGTTAGCTGCTGATCGCTATGCACAGCAAGGTGAAAGCGTTGTGGTGGTTTATCGAAATGCATTTGCCGTCGGCGTTATTTCACTAGCTGATCAAATTTCCATAACTACACCAGATTCAATTAAACGACTTTCTAAATTAGATATTAAACCAATTGTTATTTCTGGTGACCATCAAGTAGCTGTCGAAAAAGTTTGTCGCGCTTTAGGAATTAGTGAGTATTACTGGTCTAGTTCGCCTGAGTTCAAGTTGGCACAAGTTACTAAATTACAAGATGCTGGACATTTTGTAGCCATGGT
>CAJBBC010000081.1 GCA_903951185.1 uncultured Actinomycetes bacterium | reverse complement strand
TTACTTATTGCTATTCCAGTATTGGCCAAAAGTGCAGCAATTACCGCACGTGTACCACCTTCGGTACTCATAAATTCACCTTTACGTTAATTTAAACCAGCTTTAAGCTGCACAATTGGTTTAATCACACTTGGATCAATACCTAGTACCAATGCAGCGTACACACTAGCCCAGTCGGTTGGAATAACTAAGGTGGCAATTCGGGTTAATGGGTGTTTACCAGTTCCCCATAACTGAGTGAGTGGAATGCTGCGTTCAAGAACTAGCTGCTCAATAATCTTTACCCGCTTTGTCACAGCCTCGTGCTCAGATTCATCGCGTAACAGAACAATATGTAGTCGGCGTTCAGCAACTTCTTCTACTCGATCGCGGAAAATATCATCAGTTGAAATTTGCTTAGCAAAAATGCCGTCAAAAGTAACTATTTGATTATGGCCAACTTCAGGCAAGCCACCATGAACCGATGGCTGTTTTGCGTTCTCTGCAAGTTGTGCCATGAATCGACCAGTCACTGCGTGACCTATCGAACCAGTGCCCCAAAGCATTGGCAAAGATTCAGCCATTGCCAAACCAAGGGCTTTAGCTGGGTTCTCAAGCAGCGGAGTACTCGGTCCAAACCTGGTGGACATTGCATCCATTTCATCTGCTGTTGCCATGAAGTCTTGGTCATTAACTTCGACTACGCCTAATGCGGAAGCAATCATTAGAAGTGGGGTAGCAATTGTCCAAAGCGATGCTCGTGGCATTCGACCTTTTGCATCAATATCAAAATGAATTGCGCCGGAAGTTTGCTCACCAATCTGAGAAAGTGGCGAGCCTTTTGCCGCAATGGTTACAAGTCGAGCACCTCGGCGCGCAGCCTCAGCTGCGACAGAAAGTGTCTCTTCAGTACCACCCGAACAAGAAACTGCAATAACTACGTCCATCGCACTAACCCAACCGGGCAAATGATGAGTTCGTTCAACTGAAATAGGAATTGATGAATAAGGGCCTGCAACGGCAAGTAACACGTCGCCGGAGACACCTGAGCCGCCCATGCCGGCCACCACAATCGCTCGAGGTTTTCCACCTTCGGCAACTTTGTTAAGCAAGGTGCGATCGATTGTGGCAACTGCCTCACGCATCTGGGCGCCTGAACTTGCTACTGCTTCGAGCATTTGATCAGGATCACCGGCGCTAATGCGCGCTAAGTCATCGAGCAGAGTGTCATCAATCATGTATCTATCTTTACTTAGCCGACTTCATAATGGCTAGCACTTCGTCCCTAATTGCTGCCATGTCGGCTTGATTATTTGCTTCTGCATTTAGCCGCAATAATGGCTCCGTGTTACTTGATCGAACGTTGAACCAGCCAGTTGGCAGACTTACGGTCATGCCATCAAGATTGTCCACTTCAGTTGCCCGCTCAGCAAAAACTTGTTCAATTTGAGTAACGACAGCTTTTGCATCTGTAACTTTTGTATTTATCTCACCGCTTGAGACATAGCGAATAAATGGTTTCAGAACTTCGCTTAACTTCGTACCCGGCTTTGTTTCTCCAACTGCAGCTAGGGTATGCATTGCCGCTAACATCCCCGAGTCAGCTTTCCAAAAATCTCTGAAGTAAAAATGTCCAGAATGTTCGCCGCCAAATATTGCACCAGTTTTAGCCATTGTCTCTTTAATGAATGAATGGCCAACTCTGGTTCGAACTGGCTTACCCCCATTTTCTAAAATAATTTCTGGCACGCTGCGAGAGGTTATTAAATTATGAATAACTGATGCGCCAGGTTCTTTTCGTAATTCACGTGTAGCAATGAGCGCAGTCAAAGTGGATGGATCAACTATTTCGCCAAGCTCATTAACCACAAAACAACGGTCAGCATCACCGTCAAAAGCAAGACCTAAGTCAGCGCCAAATTCAAGCACGCGCTTTTGAAGATCCCGCAAGTTTTCAGGATCGATTGGATTTGCTTCATGATTTGGAAAAGTTCC
>CAJBBC010000080.1 GCA_903951185.1 uncultured Actinomycetes bacterium | reverse complement strand
CGTTTAAAAATGGAATGAATTACTTTGCACATGGTTACACATTTGGTGGACATCCAGTATCGGCAGCAGTTGCTCTAGCTAACTTAGACATCTTTGAAAAAGAAGGTCTAAATCTTCATGTTCAAGAAAATGAAGGCGCATTCCGAAAGACACTAGAGAAATTACTTGATCTCGATATTGTTGGTGATGTCCGCGGTGAAGGTTACTTCTACGGTATTGAATTAGTTAAAGATAAGAAAACTAAAGAAACTTTCAACGCAGAGGAATCTGAGCGATTACTGCGCGGCTTCTTATCTAAAGCATTATTCGATGCGGGGCTATATTGCCGTGCCGATGACCGTGGCGACCCAGTAATCCAACTATCGCCACCATTAATAATTGGTCAACCAGAATTTAATGAAATTGAACAAATTCTGCGAAGTGTTCTGACTGAAGGTATGAAAATACTTTAGTAATTGCTATGACTGACAATCGCAATATCTCATTTTGGTGGGATACCTTACCTCCGGCGCTTACGAAAAGTGACCGACCGGAATTAACTAACGACTTAGATGTTGATATTGCGATTGTTGGCGGCGGCTACACCGGGCTTTGGACTGCCTATTACTTAGCTAAGCAAAATCCAAACTTAACTATTGCCATTGTTGAAGCACAGGTTGTCGGATTCGGTGCCTCGGGGCGAAATGGCGGCTGGTGTTCGGCTCTATTCCCCACTTCAGTAAGCAAATTAGCAAAGCAATTTGGGCCGAATCGTGCAGTAGCAATGCAACGGGCAATGCACAATACAGTTTCGGAAATCGAACAAGTTGTGGCCAGCGAAAATATTGATTGTGACTGGCAACGTGGTGGGTCATTGGTTTTTGCTAGAACTGCGCTGCAACAAGCTCGGGCGCAAGCCGAAATAGCCGAATGGGAAAGTTGGGGGTTTGACTCAACGGATTACGCTTACTTATCCCCCGAGCAAACCACAGCGCAAGCAAAAGTCACAAATAATTTTGGTTCAATTTACACAAAGCATGTAGCCGCAATTAACCCAGCTAAATTAGTTCGTGAACTTGCCCGATTAGTTGAAACACTTGGTGTGCAGATTTTTGAAAATACTACGGTTGTGCAAATACATCCAGGTATGGTGGTCACTCCACAAGCAGTTATTAGAAGTAAATATGTCGTCCGAGCCACCGAGGGATATACTCCTTCGATCGAGGGTCACAAAAGAATAGTTGCCCCAATTTATTCTTTAATGTTGGCTACTGAACCGTTGAGTGAATCTGATTGGGATCAAATCGGTTTAGCTAAACGCCAAACGTTTAGTGATGGTAGAAATTTAATTATCTATGGGCAGCGCACTGCGGATAACAGATTTGCCTTTGGCGGTCGCGGGGCGCCTTATCACTTTGGCTCCAAAATCAAGGCTCAATACGATCAAGTACCTAAAGTGCATAATGCGCTGAAAAAAATACTTGGTGAACTTTTTCCGGTTGTCCAAAATAAAGCAGTAACCCATACCTGGGGTGGCCCACTTGGTATTACTCGAGATTGGATGCCTTCTGTTGGATTAAATAAGCACACCGGGCTAGCTTGGGCTGGTGGCTATGTCGGTGATGGAGTTGGCACAAGTAATTTAGCTGGTCGCACTCTGGCTGATTTAATCTCCCATAATGCGTCAAATTTAATTGACTTACCTTGGGTTAATCACAAATCACCAAATTGGGAACTTGAACCTTTGCGCTGGCTTGGGGCAAACATTGGTTTACAGGCGATGACTTTTAGTGATCATTTTGAAAATAGATCTGGAAAAGACTCAGTTATTCCAAAAATAGTTGGCCGCTTTACTGGCAAATAAAAAAGCCGACGAAAATTAATCGCCGGCTCTTTTAATTTCTGTTAATTTGCGTAAGCTGCAATTCCTGTTAGTGCTTGACCGACTACTAAAGTATGGATTTCGTTAGTACCTTCATAGGTGTAGACACTTTCCAAGTTATTCATGTGACGAATTATTGGGTACTCCAAAGTAATACCACTGCCACCGAGCATTGAACGTGACTCACGAGCAACTTCTAATGCCATTCGAACATTTGATTTCTTGCCAATACTTACTTGCTCTGGGCGCAGTAAATGTTGATCTTTAAGTTTGCCAAGGTGCGCAGCTAACAACATTCCGTTACCGGTTGCAATTGCCATATCAGCTAATTTCTGCTGACTTAATTGGAAACTAGCTAGTGGACGTCCAAATTGATGACGGGTCATGGTGTAATCAATCGCTGTTTCAAGGCAATCGCGAGCTGCACCAATCACACCAAAGAGGATGCCAAAGCGAGCTTCGGATAGACAAGATAGTGGACCGCGAAGAGTTTTGATTTCTGGGAAGATTGCATCTTTTGGTAACCGTAAATTCTCAAAAACTAATTCGCTAGTAACTGATGCGCGAAGTGAAAGTTTATGATGTACGACATTGGCCGTAAATCCTGGTGTATTAGTTGGAACTAAGAAACCACGAACACCATCGTCAGTATGTGCCCAAACCACTGCAACATCGGCGATGTTACCGTTTGTGATCCACATTTTTGAACCATTAAGTATCCAGTCATCGCCATCGCGCTTAGCGTTAGTGCGCATTTCAATTGGATTGGAACCAGCATCAGATTCGGTTAAGCCGAAGCAACCTAGTTTGTCGCCAGCTGCCATCGCCGGCAACCATTCTTGCTTTTGTTCTTCGGAGCCCCATTTCCAAATAGCAAACATAGCTAAAGAACCTTGAACTGAAACTAAAGAGCGTAAACCTGAATCGCCGGCTTCTAGTTCCGCACAAACTAATCCGTAAGTTGTCGCATCTGTACCAGCACAGCCATAGCCTTCAAGATGCATACCTAACATGCCAAGTTGGCCCATCTCTTTAGCTAGTTCACGGCCTGGAATAGTGCCATCTTCGAACCACTGAGAAATATGTGGTTTGATCCGGTCGTTAACGAAGTCGCGGGCAACATCACGAATTGCTAATTGCTCTTCGTTGAATAGCGAGTCGATACTGTAAAGATCAAACGGATGCTGTGGAGCTGCCATTGCGCTTCTTCCTCTCCCAATTGAAACGAACTACATTTACGTAGCAATTCAGACTAACGAATGCCAGGATCAATATTTCAGCAAGTGAATGGGTGAAGGTCATCACAGTTCTCTCTTTCTGGAAACTTCTGACTGGTAGCTCGTTTTGGACCCTAATTAAGTTAATTAGATTGGATCCAATTTAACACAGATTGGATCCAATCCTCAACTAACTCGCCCAGTTAGGGGTATTTCAGCCCAAACTTGAGTGCCTGTGTTTATTGAACTGCGGTGCCAAGTTGTGGTTATTTCATCCAAAATCCTGGTGCCTAAGCCAGTTGGGCCCGGATCCGAACTCTGCCCATTATTGAGTACCACTATTTCGATCGCTTCTGGTTTGAGTTGGGTTATCGAAATTTCGATATCCGTAGCCTGACCGTGCTTGATCGCATTATTCACACACTCTTTCAAGAACTCATTCACACAGTAAGTAGCTGACGGATCTAGATTTATTGAACTAACTAACTGGGCACTAATTGCAACATCTATGTTGCAAACACCTTCCCATAAATCAATTAACTCTTCGATCGAATCTTCTAAGTCGATTGAAATTTGATTAGTTTCTGAAATCGAGGCTATGGCGCGAAAAATATCCTCTTGCACTTTCAATAAAGTTTGGTTTGAAATATCGCCTTGGCGTAACCGAAGATTTGCCGCTGTAAGTGAGGCTTGTACTGAACCATGTAATAACTGGGCAGCAGTCTTTCGCATAATCCAAATTCGCTGATTTAAATTAGACATTAACCGAGTTGCTTCTTGGTTTGCTTCAGCTAAATCCGCTTCGAATTTAACTCGCTCTGCTTGAATCGCTTGGAGCAAGGCTAAGATTCCTGCCGCAATTGCAAAGCCCAATACTCCCACACTAAATTGACGGCCAACACCTGGATAAGTTGAATCTAAAAAGTTAATGGCATATAGACCTGGGAAAGCTGCACCAAGGTGCGCGAAAACTGTAATCGGGATTGCTGCCCAAATATTAAGTTTCCAATATTCCGGGATTAAAAACTTAGCCAGACTTGAAACCAGCAAAAAAGGTAAGTAAATGAATGTACCATTCCACAGTGCAGCAAAGCCAGCGTAATAAATAGATCCGGATATTGCGGTAGCCGAAAGAAGGATGAAAACTAATATCGGACTGATCATACTTTTCACTGAAATGCGAGTAGTCAACTTCACCAGTGGAGCTTTAAAGTCACTCCAGTAGTTATCTAAAGCTTTAATCGCGCTCGGAGCGTGTAAATCATCACTTATTGGCCTTACTTTCTCATTAATTAAAGCTGTGATCAGATTTGTTGTTTGTCGTGAAGTTTCAAGATTTAAACCAGTTTTACCGGACAAAGCATTAGTAATTTCATCCAGTGACGGTCGAATACTCTCGTTAATAATCTCTTGTATTTCATCTAATTCTGTTTGTAGCAGTTGATCAGCTTGATTTTGAAGGGAGAGTATTTTGTTGCGTTCCGTGGTTAAGTTTCTTAAAGTTATCTGCCGCTCAGCTATGTTTGCGACCAATAAAGTGGTTACTGCTAAACCTGCAGTAATGGTAAGTAGGGCCGAAATTTGACGGTAACCCCATTCGGCGGTGGGCGCCAACTCAAACCAAACTGCAGTCTGGCCAACAATGGATGCGCGCAATAGACCGAATACAGCAAATACGCCAAGAGTAAGTGCAGGTTTTGCCGATCTTTGCCGAACTGGCAATAGAAATAATCTAATCGGAATTGCCACCAGGATAACGATGATGTGCGCAATCAGTGAAACGCTAAGCCAACCAAGTATTGAAGTCTCAAAGCGATTTTGGTCAAAAGCAACAGAGATGTAGCTCGCCCAAAAAAATGAAATTACCGCAACTGGCCAGCTCAGCGCATACTGGCCACCAATTTGGTCAAGTGATTTAGCTAAATCTTGGCGGGTTGGGGTAAGCGACTTTTTAAAGTTCAACATGTTAAATACTTAGGCTAGTTCAGTAAGCGAAGTAATCACTGGCTACTCGTTGGGATACCGGCTGCTTCAACATAAGCTCGAGCAGCACTTGTTCGAGCGTTTAAAGTTTGATCACTATCTATTCCAGCTGCAGCGAAAGTTCGGCGGATTAAGTGTTCAACCGCTCGAAGTGTAGAACCACGTTGCTGCGCTATTTCCGCATTAGATAAGCCTTGGGCAATATTTCGCAATACTGAAATTTGAGATTTTGATAACTTCGCTAATGGTCGATTTGGATCTAAGTCAGTTCTAAGTTTGCGGTTTTTATTTGCCCCATCGCGTAAGGCTGTCTCCAGAATCTGGACTAAAGCACCTTGTTCAGTAATGGTTTCTTTACGAATGTACGCAGCTTTGGCTGGAATAGCAGATGAATCTACGCCAACAAAACGTGGATCTGGTAAATGGGTTAAGAAAACAATGGCCGTATGCGGAAATTGCCTAACTAAATAATCGGCAAAATCTATCCCGGTCGGACCATGGCCTAACTCAATATCTAATACCGCAGCATCTGGATCAAAAGTTATCAGCGCTTGTTTGGCCTTTACAGCTGATGATGCTTTTTCGACAATGAATCCCGCACCAGTTAGTGAATCGGCGATCAGCGTTTGTAGAAACGGATCGTCTTCAACAACTAATACCTTCCGTGTTTCCATGGAAGTTAGTTTAGCGCTTTGCGAATCTACTATCGATAAGCCAATATATTGAAGCCACAAAAACGGAAGCGGCCATAATCACCATCACAAAAGTCAGGACATCTTGGTAGCCGTAGGTAATAACATCGAAAAAGTCATACGGATAAGTTTTTGTGATTACGCCACGAACTAAGGTGTAGCCCACATAAATAATGGGCAGAACCAAAGCTTTGGCAATAGTTTTTGCATTTATCCAACCCCGTGGACCAGCAACGATAAATACCAGCACCATCAGAATTGGGGTTATGGTGTGCTCAATCGGACTAGAAATTTGATTCAAGCCCTGTGGTGGATAATTTGGACCAAGTAATAAGTTATAAACAATTCCAGTAACTGTGATCATCAAGAGTGCATCAACTAGGCCGATTCGCATCCACTTACTATCGCGACTTGGATTTAAGAATAATAAAGTGGCGAACAGACCAACGACAATTTGTGACCAAATTGTGAAGTAACTAAATAAATCCATTAGGCGAGCTGGCCCACCAGCTAAGCCATCTTCATAGTGCCCGAAATAGGCAAATTGAGAGTTCGGGATTGGTGGGTCAGTTAACTTCAGTTCGACTAAACCGAATAATTCAATAACGAAAGATAGGGCTAGGCCTGACCAAGCACTTAGTGCAGTTATCCCGTATAGGGCTTTACGTAATTTAAGTTTGTTCATAACGTCTCAACTTTAGGACTATTTAGCGAAAAATTAGGTTAACTTTATGTCTTAAAACTCGGGGCTTAGAGATTTAGCCAAAATTCGCAGTTAAATAACTACTTTGCGCTGGCCGCTAATTGGCCGCAAGCGCCATCGATTTCGCGTCCCCGCGTGTCGCGAACTGTAGCTGGTACGCCATGGTTGCGCAGGCGTCTTACAAATTCACGTTCATCTTCTGGTCTGGAAGCTGTCCATTTTGAACCTGGAGTTGGATTTAGCGGAATCAAATTAACGTGGACAAGATGGCCAGCCAGTAATTCACCTAGTAAATCAGCGCGCCAACCTTGATCATTAATATCTTTGATCAACGCGTACTCGATTGAAACTCGTCGTCCAGTTGTTTCGGCGTAGTACCAAGCGGCATCTAAAACTTCACTTACTTTAAAGCGAGTATTAATCGGTACTAAAGTGTCGCGTAATTCATCATCTGGTGCATGTAGTGAAATTGCTAAAGTAAGCGGTAAACCTTCTTCGGCAAGTTGCCTAATTCTTGGCACCAGCCCAACTGTTGACACTGTTATTCCGCGAGCAGACATTCCTAAGCCTGCTGGTGGATCATCAGTTAAGCGTCTGATTGCATTCATTACATTGTTGTAATTGGCCATCGGTTCACCCATGCCCATAAAAACTAAATTATTAACGCGCCCTACTCCACCAGCAATCTTCCCATTGGCTAAATCGCGAGCTCCAGCTAAAACTTGTTCCACAATTTCGGCTGTGGAGAGATTGCGAGTTAAGCCGCCTTGACCGGTGGCACAAAATGGGCAATTCATGCCGCAACCGGCTTGTGAAGAAATACACATTGTCACGCGTTCTGGATAACGCATTAAAACACTTTCAACTAAGACGCCGTCAAAAAGTTTCCATACTTGTTTCACAGTTGTGCCGTTGTCACAGTCAAGTGATTTGATCGAGGACATTAATTCTGGGAAAAGTGTGGCTTGTAATTCACCACGTAATTCCGCCGGAATGTCAGTCCAAGTTTCGGGTTTATCTGAAAGGCGGCCGTACCATTGGCGGGATATTTGATCAGCCCGAAATCCTGGTAAACCTAAATCGATTACGCGGGCTTTACGTTCTTCGACACTTAAATCAGACCAATGGATAGGTGGTTTGGGTCGTTTAGGTTCGACCATTATTAATTCACCTGGGGCTGGCATAACGTCTACCCTACGCGTAGTTAGTTAAAAAGCAGATTCTTTATTGGCCTGAATGCTTATAAGAAAATTGAAAACAGCAGCCAGGCAAAAAATGCGTTAATCAATAGTGAATCTAATCGATCCATTACCCCACCATGACCAGGTAGCAAATTACCCATATCTTTTAGACCTAGGTCGCGCTTAATCATCGATTCGATTAAATCCCCGACTGTTGCAGTTAAAAGTAGGACAAATCCAACGATCAACCCTTCGTGCCAAGGCTGATCAAATACAAACTGCCAAATCAGTGCGCCAGTAATTAACTGCAGGATAAGCGCGCCTACAAAACCTTCCCAAGATTTCTTAGGAGAAATAGCTGGAGCCATTGGATGTTTACCGAATAAGGCACCGGCAATATATCCGCCCAGATCAGTGGCAGCAGTTAACAAAATAAATGCTAAAACTTTCCAAGCGCCATCTGTTTGAAAACTTAGTAGTACCGCAAAAGAGGTAAGTAACGGCGCATACGTCAAAATAAAAATTGACCGCGTTACGTGGTGTACATATGCTTCTTGACCATCAAGTAATCGAAAAACTAGCACTGCCAAAATACTCAAGACATAAGCTACAAGAAGTCCAATTGCATCAGTTTGTCCAGCAATAAGAACGATCAGCGGTGCGCAAATCTGTAGGACTAGCGCCATCCGACTTGATAGTCCGACCACTAAAGCTAAGTTCATTTCGCGAACGGCAAGTACCATCACAAATGCGGCAAGTAGTGCGAATAAATTTGGATCAGCAAATAGCGAAATAGTTACAAGTGATAGTAAACCTAATCCGACTGCTGTTGCTGCCGGTAAATTTCGCCCAGCGCGGCCATAGTTAGATGTTGTCATCTACTAAACCTCTAAGAGTTCGACTTCTTTATGCTTAAGCATCTCATCGATGTGACTAACCGCTTTTGTAGTTAAATCCTCAAGGGCTTTTTCGCCGCGGGCCACATCGTCTTTTCCGACATCGCCGTCTTTACCTAGTTTCTCTAGCGCCTCTTTCGCATGGCGACGAATGTTTCGCAGGGATACTCGAGCATCTTCAGCTTTGTTCTTAGCTACTTTAATAAACTCTTTGCGTCGTTCTTCAGTTAATTGCGGGAATGGTACGCGAATAAGGACACCGTCATTTGAAGGATTTACACCTAAGTCGCTATCGCGAATGGCACGTTCAACTGCACCAAGTGCGCTTTTATCGAATGGAGTGACAACTGCAACCCTTGCTTCAGGAACTTGGACAGAGGCAACCTGCTGTAGCGGTGTCATTGAGCCGTAATACTCAACCATGATCTTTGAAAACAAACCTGCGGAGGCTCGACCGGCACGAATTGTTGTAAAGTCCTCCCGAGCAACTTCCGTTGCTTTTGCCATCTTTTCTTGGGCATCCGCCAAAATTTTATCTATCACGATTTCCTCGTATCTTCAGTTGGTTGAAACTAAGGTGCCGATTCGTTCGCCACGAACCGCGCGGGCAATGTTGCCATCTACTAATAAATTGAAAACCACAATCGGCAACTTATTGTCGCGACAAAGGCTGATTGCAGTTGCATCTGCAACTTTAAGATTCTGTGACAATACTTCATCATGCGAAAGTGTTTCGTGGAATTTGGCAGTTGAATTTGTGCGTGGATCACTGTCATAAACGCCATCTACGCCTTTTGCCATTAAGACAACTTGGGCAGCAATTTCAAGTGCGCGTTGAGCTGCACATGAGTCAGTACTAAAAAATGGAACACCCAGGCCAGCACCAAAAATTACGACTCGGCCTTTTTCTAAGTGACGCTCTGCCCTGCGCGGCACATATGGCTCGGCAACTTGACTCATCGGAATTGAAGTTTGAACGCGAGTTTCAATTCCTTGTTTTTCTAGAAAATCTTGTAATGCTAGGCAGTTCATTACGGTGCCCAACATACCCATGTAGTCAGCGCGGGCGCGGTCCATGCCACGTTCTGATAATTGTGCGCCTCGGAAATAATTACCGCCACCGATTACAATCGCAACTTCAGTTTTATTCTTTACAACATCTGCAATTTGTCGAGCTATATCCGAAACAACATCTGGATCCACACCGAGTTTGCCTTCGCCAGCGAATACCTCACCAGAAAGTTTTAATAGGACTCTTTTCCAACCGCCGGCCGGAACACCTGGCCAAATAGCGAGCTGACCAGTTGATTTGGATTTATCGCTAGCCACGCCTCTATTTTGCCGTATTCACTGTGGAATCCATACTCGGCCAGGTAAGTTGCGTGTTTTTCTTAATGTTTTAGACGATTTGGCAAAAAGAAACCCGACAGCCGTTTGGCTGCCGGGTTTCTTTAAGTTGTTTTACTTGCCAATTTCAAAGTGTGTAAAACCAGTTACGGTTGTACTTGCTTCATCAAGTATCTGCTTAACTGACTTTTTATTGTCTTGAACTGAGGATTGCTCAAGTAGCACATTATCTTTAAAGAAGCTGTTAACTCGACCTTCAACTATTTTGGAAATAGCAGCCTCAGGCTTACCTTCTTCTTTTGCAGTTTCGTGGGCAATATGCTTTTCAGTTTCAACTACTGATGCTGGAACCTCATCACGAGTTAAGTATGAAGGGCGCATAGCCGCAATTTGCATTGCAACTGAACGAGCTACATCTTCATTACCAGCGTAATTAACTAAAACGCCAACGGCTGGTGGTAAGTCATTTGAACGGCGATGTAAATACACGGCAACGTCACCATCGTGATTTGCAACTCGGCCAAGTTCAAGTTTCTCACCGATAATGCCAGCCATTTTTTCGATCGCGGCCACAATAGTTTCGCCAGAAGCCAGCTTAAGTTCGCCAGCGGCTGCTTTATCTTTAGCGCCAGCAGCTTTAACTGCAGCTGCGATATCTTGACCAAGCTTTAAGAAGTCATCGCTTTTTGCAACGAAATCGGTTTCACATAGAAGTTCGACTAGTACGCCAGCTTCATGTGAAATTATTCCGGCTGAAGTTTCACGTTCAGCGCCACGCTTTGCAGCTTTGGCAGCGCCAGAGATGCGCAGAATTTCGACAGCTTTATCGAAATCTCCATTGGCTTCTTCTAGTGCTTTTTTACATTCCATCATGCCGGCCGAGGTGACATCGCGTAATTTCTTGACGTCAGCAGCTGAAATAGACATTTATTAATCCTTAGTTACTTGATTGGTTTACTTAATTTTGGGCAGTTAATTAGTCAGGTGGCCGTAACCACCTGACTAATTTTGAGTTTTATTCAGCCGGAGTTTCGGCTGGAGTTTCAACTGAAGTTTCAGAAGTTGGCGCTGGTGTTCCTTCAAGAAGTTCTTTTTCCCACTCAGCTAGTGGCTCAGCTGCCGGAGTACCGGCAAGCGCTGCACCGGAGCGAGCAATTAGACCTTCAGCAACTGCATCAGCAATTACGCCAGTTAACAAACCAACTGCGCGAAGTGCGTCATCGTTACCTGGGATTGGGAAGTCAACTACATCTGGATCGCAGTTTGTATCCAAAATACCAACTACTGGAATACCAAGCTTGCGTGCTTCACCAACTGCAATATGTTCTTTGTTAGTGTCAACAACCCAAATCAAACTAGGAAGTTTGTTCATATCGCGGATACCGCCAAGAACTAATTCAAGTTTGTCTTTTTCGCGACGTAGGACAAGTAGTTCTTTCTTGGTAAGTCCAGTTCCGGCAGTGTCATCGAAATTAATTACTTCAAGTTCTTTTAGGCGAGCAACTCGCTTAGCCACAGTCTGGAAGTTAGTTAACATGCCACCTAACCAGCGTTGATTTACATATGGCATACCAACGCGAGTTGCCTGACCTGAAATTGCTTCCTGCGCTTGCTTTTTTGTTCCAACGAAAAGAACTGTGCCACCGCGAGCTACTGATTCGCGAACGAATTCGTAAGCACGATCAATGAAGGCAAGTGATTGTTGTAAGTCAATAATGTAGATGCCATTGCGTTCAGTAAAAATAAAACGCTTCATCTTTGGATTCCAGCGACGAGTTTGGTGGCCGAAGTGCACACCATTTTCAAGTAGCTGTCTGGTCGAAATAACGGCCATAGTCTTACTCCTATTTCTTAGGTAAACGTTTCCGTTAACCTCATTGCGGTTAATGCACTTTCGTGCCCTTGGTTCCTGGCTGGAGTCCGCTTGCTGGGCAAGACCGGTGGACTGACAGATCAGTGGTGAACCTGTGATGTCACCTATTACTAGGTGCAGGTACGAGTTTAATAGGTTTTTACGGTGGCCAAAACCGCTTGATTATTAAGGTTCCACCGTCATCCCCAGCCCGACTGTTCGCCTGTTTTCGCGGTAATTAAGTGACATAACGGGTTAATGAAAAACCATTACCGACCGGGGGCCAGTTGCTTAGTATTCGGTTATTTTGTGCTGGGTTATTTAGTGTTGAGTGCAGTTTTCTTGTTTGCACTTGGTACTGGGCCAGCCATGGCAGCTCAAGCCATGTCAGCTCAAGCCATGGCAGCTCAAGCCACAGTTACAACTCCTCGTGCAGTGCAGCTAAATCCCAACTGGGTTTATCCAAGTTCAGAAACAATAGTTAGCCGGCCGTTCGAACCACCAGCACAGAACTGGTTAGCCGGTCATCGTGGTGTTGATTTCCGCGGCGAAATTGGCCAAGAAGTATTTGCCACGGGAACTGGAACTGTTGTCTTTGCTGATCAACTTGCTGGTAAAGGTGTGGTGGTAATTAGTCATGGCTTAATTCGAACTACTTATGAACCAGTAACTGCTGAAGTAAAAGTTGGTGATTTAGTTAATGTCGGCCAACTAATTGGCCACTTAACGCCAGGGGTGAGTCACTGTGCAACTACGGAGACAGTTTGGTGTCTACATTGGGGGGCAATTAGAAATGGAAAATACCTAAACCCGCTTCTACTTTTGTACCCAAGAGTTCGGCTATTGCCACTTAAGTAAAGTTAAGCGCGCGGATGAGCTTGCTCAAAAACTGCACGAAGTCGATCCATTGATACATGTGTATAGAGCTGAGTAGTTGACAAGCTGGCATGTCCTAAAATTTCTTGGACTGCGCGGATGTCTGCACCACCTTCGATTAAATGTGTGGCAGCTGAATGTCGGAAACCATGAGGGCTTAAGTCTGGGATACCTTCTAGGCTGCCTAATACCTCAGTTACCATTTTGCGGACTACTCGTTGGTCAATTCGTTTACCTCGCGCACCTAGAAATACCGCAGCACCACTATCTGCATTGGCCAACAATTTGCGGGATATCTTTAAATATTGAGTTAAAGCTTTATGTGCAATCGTTCCAAATGGCACAACTCTTTGTTTATTGCCTTTGCCAGTTACCCGAATAGTGCGCCTTGATTCATCAATGTCGTGAATATCTAATCCGACTAATTCACCAACTCGAATTCCAGTTGCATAAAGTAACTCGAGTACTGCTAAATCTCTAATATGTGCTGGCGAATTATCATCAGCTCGCAGGGCGGCACGCGCCATTACTTGAGTGGCTTGATTTTGTTGTAAAACATGAGGCAGTTTTTTACTTACTTTAGGAATAACTAAAGCTGCAGCTGGATCATCAGTCAAAATTTGATTGTAAGCAGCCCAAGCAAAAAAAGTTCGAGCAGCTGTTGCGCGGCGGGCAATTGTTGCTGAGGTAAGTCCACTAGTTCGTTGACTAGCTAACCAACCGCGAAGTTCCATAATGCCAACATCGGTTAATTCATTACATTCGCGACTACGGGCAAAATCAATTAAGTTCTCAAGGTCCTGCAGATATGCCTTGGCTGTATTTGCGCTGCGTCCTAATTCCAATTCCAAATACTGAATAAACCGGTTAAGGCTGCTTTCAAAATCAGCGCGGTTTGTACTCATCCATCTACGGTGACAAGGTTTGCAACTAATTGCAAGGACATTTCAGT
>CAJBBC010000079.1 GCA_903951185.1 uncultured Actinomycetes bacterium | reverse complement strand
GCGAATTGGAATATTTTGTAAGTTCGGTTCAGTACTACTTAGTCGGCCAGTTGCAGCGATCATTTGATTAAATGTGGTGTGGATCCGGCCATCATCGGCAACGCAACTAAGTAAGCCAGTAACAGTTTGACGAAGTTTACTAACTTCGCGGTAACGCAAGAGGGCAACTAGTAATTCATCATCGGGCAGCTTTGCAAGTAATCCCTGTAGCGCCTCAGCGTCAGTTGTGTATCCGGTTTTGATCTTTTTAGTTTTTGGTAAACCGCGTTCTTCAAAAAGTACTTCTTGTAGTTGCTTAGGTGAGCCGAGGTTAAATTCATGGCCAGCAGCTTTATGTGCTTGTTTAGTTGCAGCCACCGCGTCAGCTTCAAATGAGTCTTCAAGTTTCTTCAGGGCAACGGTGTCAATGGCAATTCCAGCAGATTCCATTTTCACTAGAACTTGGACCAGTGGAATTTCCATTTCAGATAGAAGGTTTTGTCCACCGCGTTCTTGTAATTCTTTTTCGAAATAATTTGCTAACTCAAATGTTGCCTGCGCATGAATTGCTAATTTTTCGCCCGAAACATCACTGGCATTATCGAAGGAAAGTTGAGCCGCATTACTGTCAAGTTCAACAAGATTCTTCCGAAGATAGCGTTGGCTCAAATCGCTTAGTGTTAGATTTCGGCTTCCTGGCGCAAGTAAATAAGCAGCTCGCGCGGTATCAAGATTTATTCCAGCTAATTCAATGTCTTGACTAAGTAGCGCAAGCGCTGGGCCTTTACTGTCATGTATGTATTTTGCCGCCGGCGACTCAAGCCAAAGTTTTAGTTCGCTTTTATTTGGCTGGAAGTCACACCAGATTGATTCACTTTTTGTATTTACAAAAGCAACTGCGTCAATTGTGCCCCGGCCTTGTGCCCATACTCCAGCAAAGGCCAAAGCTACTTTTTCTTTTTGGTGTGCATTTAACCATTTAGTTAATTGCTCGCCAGAAACTTTTGTAGTTGTAATCGCCAATTCAGCCAGGTCAGCGTTAACATAAGATGTTTTTTCTATCTTTACCGGATCAGCTTTTGTTGTTTTTGATTTTGTTTCTTTTGTAGCCGGGGCTAAATTGCTACCCGATGGCGGCCATGCAGCAAATACTCGCGGACGCAGTGCACTAAATTCAATAGCGTCAAGTACTTCGTGAACTTTTGCTGAGTCATAGTCGCGCTTGGCATAAGCACTTATGTCTATTTCAACTGGCGCATCAATAACTAATCGGTTTAACTCGTAATTTTCTTGTACTCGTTCCAAACTTGCCCGCATAGATTCGCCAACTTTGCCACCAATGTCTTTGGCGTTGGCAATAATATTTTCTAAAGAACCGTATTGTTCAATCCACTTTGCTGCAGTTTTTGGTCCAACACCCGGTACACCCGGTAAATTATCGCTAGCTTCACCAACCATGGCCGCTAGATCACGGTATTGCGTTGGCAAGACGCCGTATTTTTCTTTAATGGCATCAGGTGTCATCAAAACTAAATCCGACATGCCTTTACGCGGATAAAGGACAGTAACTCGTTGATCAACTAACTGAAACGTATCGCGATCCCCTGAAATGATTTTTACTTCGAAATCGCAGTGATGAGCCAGTGTTGCCAAGATGTCGTCAGCTTCAAAACCATCAGCAGTAATTACTTGAATCTGCAGCGCATTCAAAATCTCTTTGATTAACTCGACTTGCCCTTTAAATTCAGGCGGCGATTTTGCTCGCGTTGCCTTGTAATCGGGATAACGCTTTGATCGGAAAGTATCTCTGGAAACATCGAAAGCAACAGCTAAATGTGTTGGTTTCTGCTCTTTAAGCACATTAGAGAGCATCGAAGTAAAGCCATAAACAGCATTAGTGTGTTGGCCTGAACTCGTGGCAAAATTCTCTACAGGTAGACCGTGAAAGGCGCGGTATGCCAGCGAGTGACCATCAAGGATGAGAAACTTATTGGTATTCGCCACACACTGATCCTAGAGGGCTGCTAAATGACTGACTCGACTGACAAGCCAACATCCGACATTCCCCTTGGCCCGATGGCGCAGCGGATGGGGATGAAACTTATTTCAGCAAGTGCGCAAGAAGTAATCGGCACTATGCCAGTTGAAGGTAACACCCAGCCTTTTGGATTATTGAATGGTGGCGCTTCAATGGCAATGGTTGAAACCCTAGGTTCAATAGGAGCAGCTTTCCACGCGGGTTCAGGTCGTATTGCTGTTGGGATCGAGATTAATGGCAGCCACCATAAAGCGGCGCGAAACGGAATTGTTACCGGAGTAGCCAGGCCAATTAGCGTTGGAAAAACTCTGGCAGTTTATGAAGTAAAGATCAGCGATGAAGCTGGCGATTTAATTTGTACCGGGCGAATTACTTGTCTGATCCGCGAACAAAAAGCGTAACTGAGAGTAGTTAAATAATGTTTCCTGGATTTGGCACGGCCATAAATATGTCCACTATTCTGCTGGGCACTGGAATCGGTGTATTTCTGGCCCACCGGTTAAATGAACGAGTTCGTAATGTAGTTACTGATGGACTTGGTTTAATCACATTAACTAACGGAATTATCTGTGTTTTAGATTTAACAAAGCCTGAGTTCACTGAGGCATTACCAAGTGGCGCTGTTTTACTTGTTCCGCTTGGCGCCATTTTACTTGGTGGTATTACTGGTTCACTTTTACGGATTGAAGATCGGCTGAATAAATTTGGTGACAGTTTACGAAAACGCTTTGCAAAGGAGGATTCGTCCAGCCGATTTACTGAAGGCTTTGTAGCTGCTTCCCTACTCTTTGGTATTGGTCCGCTTGCATTAATGGGATCTATTTCAGATGGTTTAGGTAATGGCATTGATCAACTATTACTTAAATCGTCATTGGACTTTTTTGCTTCTATTGCGTTTGCCGCTTCATTCGGTTGGGGTGTGGCTGCCTCGATTTTGCCAGTTGGTCTTTTGCAGGGCAGCTTTACAGCGTTGGGTCTGTACCTAGGGACTTTTATTAGCCCAGTTCAAGTGCTGACTATGAACATAGTTGGTGGACTTCTATTAATTGGAATCGGCATTAACTTACTTAGGATTAGGCATGTTCCAGTAGGCGATTTATTGCCAGCACTTTTATTTGGACCACTTATCGTGGCATTAATTGCCCTTTAACTAGATTGCCATTTGTTTTGAGCAAATAAAAAAGGGGCTGCAAGTGCAGCCCCTTTTTTATTTATAACTTTTAATGTCCACCAAGGTAGGCATTTACCACGCGCTGATCGTTTGCTAGATCTGAAGCGTGACCTTCCATATTTAAGTGTCCTGATTCAAGAACATATGCATAATCAGCAATTCGAAGTGCTGCTAACGCATTCTGCTCAACAAGAAGAATCGTTGTTCCACTATCGCGAATTTTGGCAATAGTTTCGAAAATCAGATCCACAAGTACTGGAGCTAGACCCATTGATGGTTCATCCAAAATAAGTAGCTTTGGTTTACCCATTAGGGCACGACCAACAGCAAGCATTTGCTGTTCACCACCGGACATAGTTCCAGCTTTTTGGGTGATCCGCTCTTTTAGGCGAGGGAATAAATCCAGCACCATATCGCGATCAGCTTTAACTGCAGCTGAGTCCTTACGCAAGAATGCACCTAGATCTAAGTTTTCATCGACTGTCATTCGAGGGAAAATACGACGACCTTCTGGTGACTGACAAATACCTTTGGCCACAATTTCGTGTCCTGGTACGCCATCAATGCGTTCGCCTTCGAATGTGATTGAACCTGATTTTGGTTTAAGTAATCCACTGATGGTTCTTAGTGTGGTTGATTTACCAGCACCGTTCGAACCAATAAGGGTTACGATTTCGCCTTGGCGAACTTCAAGAGTCAGTCCCTTAACCGCTGCAATTGCACCGTAAGAAACATTAAGATCCTTGACGTCCAACATAACTGGAGTAGTTTTGCGTGTCATTACTTGCTCGCCTCCGTACCTGATTTACCAAGGTATGCCTCGATAACGCGTGGGTTGGACTTAATTTCAGCCGGTGTACCTTCAGCAATTTTTTCGCCGCGGTCCAAAACAGTTACTCGTTCAGATACCTGCATAACAACGCTCATATCATGTTCGATAAGCAGGATACTTACTCCTCGTTCATCACGAACACGGTGTACGAAATCAACAAATGCTTTCGATTCATTTGGGTTCATACCTGCAGTCGGTTCATCCAGTAGCAGAACCTTTGGACGAAGAGCAAGTGCGCGAGCAACTTCAAGACGACGCTGATCACCATAAGAAAGGTTACGAGCGTATTCGTAAGTGGTTTCGCCGATTCCAACGAAATCTAGTAGCTCTTGGGCGAAGCGACGGCCTTCTTCTTCTTCCGCACGTTGTTTCTTTGTGCGGAAAGTAGTGGCGAAAACACCAGCTTTCATATGTGAATGCATCGCTACCATTACATTTTCTTGCGCAGTCATAAGGCCGAATAAGCGAATGTTCTGGAAAGTACGTGCCATACCGTTAGCCGCTGTTTTGTGCGGAACTTGGCCAGTGATGTCTTTACCGTTGTAGAGAACTTCACCGCTGGTTGGATCATAAAGTCCAGTTAACACGTTGAAGAATGTTGTTTTACCAGCACCGTTCGGACCGATCAAACTTACAATCGAACTTTCTGGAATGGTGAATGAAACATCATCAACAGCAACTAAGCCGCCGAATACAACGCTGATGTTTTTTGCATCAAGGATTGGTTTACCAGTCAAACTCATTACTTTGATCCCTCCTTATGCGCAACAAACTCAACTTCATCTAGATCTTCTTCATGCATAACCATGCGAATACGTGCTTCTGGAATGAATCCTTCGCGACGGAAAAGCATCATCAATACAAGGAGTAAGCCGAAGATTAAGAAGTTGTAAGACGGGAAGTTAATCTTGGTCCCGGCCGCTTCGTTAATTACGTTACCAATTTGCACTAGTCCTGTTGAGTTAATCCAGGACAGGAGAACCGCACCAACGGTCACACCCCAGACGTTACCCATACCACCAAGGACCACCATCGACAGAATGATAATCGAAATCGCGAAGTTGAAACGTTCAGCGAATACACCGTTAACCAATGTAGTGAACGCTGCACCACCAACACCACCGGAGATCGCGCCGACTGCGTACGCAGCAAGTTTGGTGCGCATAAGCGGCACACCCATCATGCTGGCAGCAAGTTCATCTTCACGAATAGCTAACCAAGCACGACCTAAACGTCCGTCGCGTAAACGAAGAGACAAGAAGATCATCGCTGCCGCGAGCAAACAGTAAATCAAAAACTTGGGTGCTAAATCGAATGGACCAAACTGTGCTCCACCAATACGAATGTTGTCGATTGGGGTAATACCTTTTGTACCGTTGGTCCAGTTATGGCCAGCAATGTCTTCACCGTTTAAGAAAACCTGCGGAATAATTTCACCGAAACCAAGTGTTACTAAAGCTAAGTAGTCACTCTTTAACCGAAGTGTCGGCGCACCAATAATTACACCCCAGATTGCGGTGAAAATACCAGCAGCCACCATAACCAGCAGGAAGTTCAAGTGGATACCTTCTGGCATGCCACGTGGTGGGTTACCAAAAATATTGATGTTGCGTTCAAACCAGAAGCCAGACATTAACCAACCGGCTACATAACCGCCTAGTGCCCAGAAAGCTACGTAACCTAAATCAAGTAGACCGGCGTAACCGACCACAATATTTAGGCCAAGTGCCATCAGTACGAATACCGCAGCTTCGCCGAGTGAAGTTAGCGGTAACCAAGCGTTGAATGCAGACTGAACCGCTGGGTCAGCACTTGGCAAGATGTACTTGTAAGCAACGAAAATAAGTCCAACTACAGCAGTTAAGCTGATCGACCATTTCTTATTTGTATTATCTGTAACTAATTGTGCAGGTGAGTGCTTTGACATGTCACACCTTTTCCGTAGTTGCTTTACCGAGTAGACCTGCTGGACGGTAAACCATCAACAGAATCAAAATTAGGAATACAACGGACTGTGACCAACGTTGGCCAGGTGCCATTGGCAGACCATCGTTTAAGCCTTGGATAAGCCCGATCAAAATACCGCCAAGTACAGCGCCATAAAGATTTCCAATTCCACCAAGTACTGCAGAAGTGAATGCGATCAGACCTAATTGGAAACCTAAGTTATAGGAAACAGTTCCAACAGTTTGCGCATACATTAAGCCAGCAGCACCAGCCATCGCACCACCGAGTGCGAAAGTGAATGAAATTGTCTT
>CAJBBC010000078.1 GCA_903951185.1 uncultured Actinomycetes bacterium | reverse complement strand
TATTGGATTACCCAATTTAGATATTTATTGAAATGGGACTACCCAATTTAGGTATTCATTGAAATTGGATTACCCAATTTCAATAATCAAATCGCCTTCTTGGACAACATCACCCTGGGTGACTGCAAGTCGAACTATTTTTCCAGCAACTTCAGAGATAACTGGAATTTCCATTTTCATCGATTCAAGTAGCACAACCGTATCGCCAATTGCAATCGTGTCACCTTCTGCAATGTAAATTTCCATTACGTTAGCAACCATGTCAGCGCGAATTTCAGCCATAACTCAACGCTAGTCCATTAGTAGGTGATTAACACAATGAGGTTTAAAAGTACTGTTTGCGCTCAAAAATAGAGCTATTAGTTTTAAAGACTTGGCAATTCAGTATCAAAAACGTGTGGAGTTGGTTCGATCCCGCGAGCGCGAGCGCGTTGCGCACGACGTTTAATTGCCCGACGTTCGTCTTCACTAGTTCCGCCCCAAACACCTGAGTCTTGACCGGTTTCAAGCGCCCACTTTAAACAAGGTTCGATTACTGGGCAACGTCGACAAACAGCCTTAGCTTCTTCTATCTGCAGTAACGCAGGTCCAGTATTGCCAATCGGGAAGAAAAGTTCCGGATCTTCAGCTCGGCAGGCTGCCTCATGGCGCCAGTCCACTCGATCCTCCAGAGGTTAGTTTTGGGCAAAAATTATTGCCGAAATCAAACTGAAAAGTTCAGATTTACTTCGACTTCTTAACCATCTCATCTCGTGAGCGTTTTCACAAGGGTATTCGTAAAAAATTTTGAAAAAATCTAGTGGCCTAGGTCACGTTAGTTGAAAATTCCACTATTTAAGGGTTTTCCCTAAATACGACAAACTGAATTCCACTAAAGAAATATTCACCAAGACAATATCCCTCAGGCACAACCATTTAAGCGATTACCGTTAAGCAGTTAGCAAAATGCTCAACTTTAGCTACCTGAATTTTTTTGAGCGGCTCACCGTCGACTTGTGCCCAAGTTGGTGTTAGCGCTTTGATATCTAAACTTTGTTGTCGCTCAAGCACTAATGTTTGTGGATCAGATTTGATTTTATCTGCGGTTATAAAGCTTGAGATAAGTCGAACAGTATTTGATATTGAAAGTTTGTGTGAACCAAAAATATCTAAAGCGCTAGTATCTGCCAGTCGAACCAGTGGAGAAATGGCAAACTTACCAACGTATGTCCAAGGTGCAAAGTTAACAATTAACGCAAACTGAACAGGTTTTGCGGTGACATTATTTTGATCGGTAATCAGGATCGGGGACTTACCCTTTCTGATTTCATTGAAAAGCTCTCGGATTGCCAGTATTGCGTAAGCCGAATCACTCACATATTTGCCTCGATTACGCTGTAGATCCATTTTGGCTAATACCTGGGCATCAATTCCAAACCCCGCGTTGAATAAAAACCATCGCGAAATTTCAGCCGAAGTTAGTTTCCCAAGCCCAATAGTTTTAGTTGAATTTTTCGCTAAGTTTTCTAAGAGTTGAGCGGTGGCAATTATCGGATCATTTGCATAGCCAAGGTTCCTAAGAAACACATTTGCATTTCCACCAGGTATACCGGCAAGTTTTGGTCCCGTTGGGTCCAGTCCATTTGCAAGCAGTCCATTTGCAAGTTCGTTTAAAGTACCGTCTCCACCAAATCCAATAATTAACTCGTAGCCATCAGATTTTGCGGTTTTAGCAATTTCGACGGCATGCAACTTCTGTTCGGTAGTTACCACAGTCAAATCAAGTTTGTTTTCTAGAGCTGCACTGATAACTGCTTTTATTTCTGGGCTTGTCGTTGTGGCAAAAGTATTAACCACCAGCAGGGCGCGCATACCTAAAGCCTAGAGGCGATATGGTTTACATATGCGTCAGGTTAGTTATTGGGTAGCAGTTCTGGAAAGTGTGAGTTTAGCGATTTATGCAGTGTCCTTACTGCTCACTTCACTTTCAAATGAAACCACACTTGGCTCACCTGTTGTTGAAACAATTATCTATTTAATTTTTGCTGCACTAATTTATCTAGTGGCTCGTGGTGTGCGTAACGCTAAATCTTGGGCAAGAACTCCGTATTTTGTTACCCAATTATTTGTTGGGATAACTTCTTACACTTTAGTTGCGGCAACTCAAATCAGTTATCGCTTAGTCGGCTTGCTTATTGGGTTGATTGCCCTTGGGGGATTAGTGGCAATATTTAAAACTCCCCTTGAAACTAATTAGCTAGATCATTGAGTTTGTCGCCAGTTAAACGGTAAACAACCCATTCATCCATTGGCATCGCGCCAATCGCCCGGTAAACATCTATTGCTGTTTTATTCCAGTTAAGGACCCACCATTGCAATCTTGTATAACCACGCATTTGGCAAATTTCAGCAAGTTGTTTAAGTAACGCCTTACCTAATCCATTTCCTCGAAATTTTGGTCGAACATACAAATCCTCCAGATAAATACCATGTTCACCTTCCCAGGTGCTGTAATTCAAAAACCAAATTGCCATACCGGCTAATTTTCCTGGCTCATCTGGGTCATCGATAACGTGTGCGAATAATGCTGGAGCACCTGAAGGAGTCTTTGCTTTTTCACCAGAAATAGAAGAGCCACCGAAAAGCGCAATATTTAATTGCGCTTCGGTGGCTACTACTTCTGCTACTGCTTTTTCAAATTCGGCTAATTCGATAATCATCGAATGTATTTCAGCAACATCCGATGGCATTGCTTCTCGAACTTGAAATGACAAAGTGTTATGCCTTCTTAGTCTCGGCGAAAATTACTGCAATTTCATCGATCTTTGCAAGAAGTTGATCAGCTATCGCAACATCCACAGAACCTTTAGTTCCAGCGGCACCCGCAAGTTTTGTTGCATCATTAAACAATTGGTGTAACTGAGGGTATTTTTCGAAGTGTGGGGCTTTGAAATAATCGGTCCACAAAACCCACAGATGATCTTTAACCATGTGTGAACGTTCGTCTTTGATTGAAATTGCACGAGCTTTGAAATTGGCATCATCGGAGGCGTGGTACTTCTCCATACATGCTTTAACTGACTGCGCTTCAATACGAGCCTGTGCTGGGTCGTAAACACCACAAGGTAGGTCGCAATGTGCAGATACCCGCACTGTTGGGGCAAAGAATTTCATATTTCCTCCGGGGGACTTATCGGTTTTACCGTGAGTACAAGGTTACGACACAATCTTTAGCCAAGCATCCGCACCCTTAGATTTGCTGATAAAACTTAGTGCCAAACTAGGGGTATGCGATTTGGAATTGCCGTAGTTGAGGGCCATTCAATGATTCCAACTTACGCGCCAGGTGAGCGAGTATTAATTTGGTACGGAGCAAAATACAAAGTCTCAGATGTAATTATTTGCACAAATCAGGAACGTCTTGAACTTAAGCGAATTACAAGAATTGAAGATGACTTGATTTTTGTCGAAGGTGACAATAAAGAAGTTAGCGTAGATTCAAGAAATTACGGTCCGATTAGAAGTGCACAAATTATTGGCAAAGTGGTTTACCGCCTGCCGCATTGGCTAACTAAACGATTTTCTAATTAGTCTTCGTCTGGATCATCTAACCGAGCAAGCCAGGTAGCAAAGCGTTCGACTGGTATTTCATAGTCTGGATTTAAGTCCACAAATTCTTTAAGCCGATCAGCAACCCAGGCAAGCGAAACTTCTTCCTCGCCACGGCGCTTTTCTAACTCTTCAATGCCACGATCAGTGAAATACATCTTGTTGCCTAACTAAATGCTTCTTGCACTAAGGCCACTTGTTCAACTTCATGACGATGATGAGAACCAACTGCCGGTGACGAAGATGCATCACGGGTTACGCCAGTCAATTGATGGCCAATAACTTCAGGAAGATTCATTGCCATAAACGACCAAGCGCCTTGGTTAGCTGGCTCTTCTTGTACCCACTTAATCCTTTGGATGTTCTTGTACCTTGCAAGTTCAGGTGGAAGCGTAATGTGCGGTAACGGGTAAAGACGTTCTAATCGAATAATTGCCACATCTTTACGTCCAGTTTTTTCACGTTCAGCTGCTAAGTCGTAGTAGACCTTGCCGCTACATAGCAAAACCGTTGTCACTTCGTCTGGATTAACCGTTTCGTCACCAAGGATTGAACTGAAGTTACCCTGTGTGAAGTCTGAAACTTTACTAGTTGCAAATTTTGCACGTAGTAAAGACTTTGGCGTGAACACAACTAGCGGGCGATCAAGTGGTGAATAAACCTGCCAACGTAGTAAATGGAAGAACGAAGCTGGGGTAGTTGGCATTGCCACGGTGATATTGTCCTGTGCACATAACTGCAGGAATCTTTCGATTCGAGCTGATGAGTGGTCCGGTCCTTGACCTTCAAAACCATGAGGAAGAAGTAAGGTAACACGACTTCTTTGCGCCCATTTTTGTTCACCAGCAGCAATGAATTCATCAATGATTGTTTGTGCACCATTAGCGAAGTCACCAAACTGCGCTTCCCAGATAGTTAAGACTTCTGGACGAATCACTGAGTAGCCGTATTCAAAGCCCATCGCAGCGTACTCACTAAGTAGTGAGTCATAAACCCAAAGTTTTGCATTTTGTTCATAACACGTTTTAAGCGGCTTGTATTGCCAGCCAGTTTTCTTATCAACAATCACGGCATGACGATGGCCAAAAGTACCGCGTCTCGCATCTTGCCCGGCCAATCGAACTGAACGTCCTTCAGTAAGTAGAGAGCCAATTGCAAGTGCTTCACCTAAGCCCCAGTCGATTGAATCGGTGGCAACCATTTCTGCGCGACGAGCTAATTGCGGCGCCAACCTTGGGTGAACTGTGAAACCTTCTGGCATTTCAAGTTGACTCTTAATTACTCGATCGATAACTTCTTTAGTGATTGAAGTAGGTACATCTCGAGTAGGTGTTTGTGGTTGCAAGCTTTGTTGACCAGTATGAACAACCTCAGCTGAAGTTGAAGAGAAGTTCGCACTTCCAGCATTTTCAGCTTTGGTTGCTTGGAAAACTTTTTCTAGTTCGTCTTGGTAATGCTTTAGCGCTGCCTCTGCTTCTTCAACCGAAATATCACCGCGACCGACTAGTGCCTCAGTGAATAATTTACGAACTGATCGCTTTTGATCAATAATCTCGTACATTAACGGTTGGGTTAAAGACGGATCATCAGCTTCATTGTGTCCGCGCTTTCGGTAACAAACCATGTCAATTACAACGTCTTTGTGGAATTCCTGCATGAAATCAAATGCCAGTTTGGCAACTCGGATAACAGCTTCTGGATCATCGCCGTTCACATGGAATATCGGAGCTTGAATCATTCGGGCTACATCCGTTGAGTAGTAGCTAGTTCGGCTGTACCTTGGCGAAGTTGTGAATCCTACTTGGTTATTTACAACTAAATGCAGAGTGCCACCGACTTCGTAGGCTTGTAGTTGGCTAAATTGCATAGTCTCGGCAACAACACCTTGGCCAGCAAATGCAGCATCACCATGCATCAAAATTGGCAGTACTGAGTATTTCTTTTCAGCGCCAAGTAAATCTTGTTTAGCTCGAACAATTCCTTCCAGAACTGGATTAACTGCCTCTAAGTGCGATGGGTTTGCGGCTAAATAAACACCAACTTTTGCACCTGAACCGGATGTGTATTCACCCGAAGTACCTAAATGATATTTAACGTCGCCAGAACCTTGGACAGATTCTTCACCGTAATTACCTTCAAATTCATTAAAGATACGTGAATATTCTTTTCCAGCAATATTCGCAAGTACATTTAAGCGACCACGATGCGGCATACCAATACAAACTTCATCTAAGCCAGCGTCAGCTGCTTCAGTTAAAACTTGATCTAATAGCGGGATTGCACTTTCGCCACCTTCAAGACTGAAACGTTTTTGGCCTACATATTTAGTTTGTAAGAAATTTTCAAATGCTTCGCCCTCATTGAGCTTACGAAGCACACGAAGCTGTTCTTCGCGATCCATCTTTGCATGTGGACGTTCAACTCGATCTTGTATCCATCTACGTTGCTCTGGGTCTTGGATGTGCATGTATTCAATACCTACTGTGCGGCAATAGGCATCCCGCAATACACCTAAAATTTCTCGCAATTTAGCGAACGGTTTGCCACCAAACCCACCGGTAGCAAACTCGCGATCTAAGTCCCAAAGCGTTAAACCATGATTAGCGATATCCAAATCAGGATGTGAGCGCTGTTGGTATTCAAGTGGGTCAATGTCAGCTAGTAAATGTCCACGTACTCGGAAAGCATGGATCATTTCTTGTACGCGAGCAGTTTTATCTAGAACATCATCGTGTGTAGTTGCAATGTCACTTGCCCAACGAATTGGCTCATACGGGATACGTAATGCTCGGAAAATTTCATCGTAGAAGTTACCTTCACCAAGCAGATATTGATGTACTCGGCGCAAGAAGTCGCCTGACTGGGCGCCTTGAATTACGCGGTGATCGTAGGTACTTGTCAGTGTGACAACTTTGCTAACTGCATTCTTAGTTAAAGTTTCATCGGATGCACCCTGCCATTCAGCTGGGTATTCCATTGCGCCAACACCAATAATCGCGCCTTGACCTTGCATTAAACGTGGCACCGAATGAACAGTGCCAATAGTTCCTGGGTTAGTCAAACTAATTGTTGCGCCCTGGAAGTCCTCAACTGCAAGTTTTCCGCTTCTAGCTTTTCGAACAACTTCTTCGTAGCTGGCAATGAATCCGGCAAAATCCAAAATGTCAGAATTTTTAATACATGGCACAAGTAATTGGCGCGATCCATCTTCTTTTGCTAAATCAATTGCTAAACCAACACCGATATGTTGATGACGAATTATCGCGGGCTTATCCTCAACAGTTGTATATGCAACATTCATATCAGGCATATCTTTTAAGGCTCGATCAATTGCAAAACCAATAATGTGCGTAAAACTAACTTTGCCACCGCGATTGCGAGCCAGATGGTTATTAATAACGATTCGATTGTCAACCATTAATTTTGCTGGGATCGCACGAACACTTGTCGCTGTTGGAATAGTCAAACTTGATTCCATGTTAGTTACTACACGCGCGGCAGGACCTTTTAATTTTTCCGCTGCAACTGGTGGAGTTGCACTTGCTGGAGCGGGACTTGCTGGAGCTGGAGTTGGTGTAACTGGAATCTGGGTTGCTGATGCAGCTGAATTTTGGATTGGTGCTGTCTCAGGCACTGCTGAGGGAGGCACAGCAGAGGAAAGCACTGCTGAGGGAGGCACTTCAGATGCAGGTGCAACTATCGGTGCTGAAGTTTTTACGGGAGATTTAACAGGTGAGTAATCAGTAGGTGAGTAGTCAGCAAAGAATTCCCACCAGGCTGGATCAACTTGGCGCTTATCTTCTAAATACTGCTGATATAACTCGTCAACTAGCCAGTCGTTTGCACCGAATGGGCTGCCAGGTTGATTGGGCACTTCGTCTAACCTCCTTTAAATCTCTACTCCAAGATTAGTCGCTGTTTGGGAGTGTGAAAATTTAGTCTGTCTGGATCTGAAAATGTGCAAGGTTCTTGATTGGCAAACTGCCAAAGTACTCGGATTCATGGCGTAGCCAGGTAGTTAATTCGGCACGATATTTTTCACCATCTCGTGCAATCAATCTGTCCAACCGCACGGATTTGTCAGCTTCGATCCAAATATTTATTGCACTAAATTGACCGATTCTTGGGTTGCTAGCACCAACCCCTTCGATGATCACAATGCCATTATTAGCAACTTGGATTACCTGGTCATATTGCTGCGTGATCCAGTTGTACTTTTCATACTCACCAGGAAGCCCAGCTTTAAATTTTTCGAGTAACCAAGTTTCAATTTTTTGAGGTAAATCCGAAATTAAATCTTGATTCCAGCCCTCATAGATATCGTCAAGATGAATAACTTGACAGTCTTCTAGGCAGTCAAAAAGTTGATTTGCTAATGTCGTTTTACCTGATCCGGCTGGACCATCAATTGTGACTAATTTGGTTGCACCACAAAGTTTGGAACTTTGCTTAATCGCATTTACTAGTTGTGCTAGTTGAAATTCACTTACCATGTTGCAATTAGTAAATTTCGCGTTTTGTTAGCTTGTTCTGCCAAGTTAACAAACCACGTAGGGCGATACCTGTGAAAACTAAATACAAAATAGAAGTAAACCAAAGTCCTTGAGTTGCGTATAAGACGGTGTAAGCCAGATCGACAACTAACCAGACCACCCAAGTTTCGGTGTATTGGCGAACCATAATAACTTGAGCAACCACACTAAAAACTAAACCAAATGAATCAGGCCAAGTTGCTGCAGCACCAACTGAAGCTAAAGCTGGGGCAATAATCAACCAACTAGCAACTGCAATCAGACCGAT
>CAJBBC010000077.1 GCA_903951185.1 uncultured Actinomycetes bacterium | reverse complement strand
TGCAAGGATGTTTTACTTCAGCTGGACAACTTTGTGTTTCTATCGAGCGAATGTTTATCCATGAAAGAATTTATGACGAATTCCTAACCGCATTCGTTGAACGAGTTAAAACAATTTCCTTAGGGGCCCAACTTGGCTGGGAATATGAAGTTGGCTCTTTGGGTAGTGTGGCCGTTATCGATCGAGTGGATCAAGCTGTGCAGACCGCAATTGCTGAAGGCGCCAAAGCTTTAACTGGAGCAAAACGTAGACCAGATATTGGGCCATATGTTTATGAACCCACAGTCTTAACTGGGGTAACTAGAGAAATGAAAATCTACCGTGAAGAAGTTTTCGGACCAGTTGTCTATGTCTTGCCATTTAAGACAACCGAGGAAGCCATCGCGTTAGCAAATGACTCACAATACGGATTATCAGGTTCAGTTATTTCGAAAAACTTAAAGTCGGCAGAACATATCGCAAGCCAAATTAAGTGCGGTTCAGTTAACGTCAATGATGGCTTCGCTGCTGCTTTCGGTTCCGTATCATCACCAATGGGCGGCGTTGGCCAATCAGGCTTAGGTCGTCGGCACGGTATTGAAGGACTACTAAGGTTTACTGAAGCACAAACTTTGGCCGTTCATCCAATGTTTTTGACCGGACCAAAGTTTGGTTTATCGGAACAGCGCTGGAATACCTTAATGACTAAAGCTATTCGACTACTTAAGCGAATAGGTATTCGTTAATGGAAACTGACTTTGACGTAATTGTCATTGGTTCAGGTTTTGGCGGCAGCGTCGCGGCACTACGCCTTACTGAAAAAAACTACAAAGTACTAGTTATTGAAGCCGGTCAGGATTTTAAGAATCAGGATTATCCAAAAACTTCTTGGCGAATTCGTAAATTTCTTTTTGCGCCGGCACTTCGCTGCTTTGGTATCCAGCGCATACATTTACTCCCTGATGTTGCTGTATTAGCAGGCGCAGGAGTTGGTGGGGGATCACTTGTTTATGCCAACACTATGTACGAACCGCCAAGTGCATTTTTTGAACAAGGACCATGGTCAGCTATTACTAATTGGCAGCAGGAACTAAGTCCCTACTACGAACTAGCTAAGCGAATGCTGGGCGTTCAATTGAATCCTGAGCTAACTCCAGCGGATTTAGCTATGCAGAAAGTTGCTGAAAATTTAGGCGTCGGAAGTAGTTTCAAACTCGCGCCAGTGGCAGTCCACTTTGGAACTGGTCCAGGCCAGGAAAGTAAAGATCCATATTTCGGCGGACTTGGGCCAACCAGAGCTGGTTGCACAAGTTGCGGTGAATGTATGACTGGTTGCCGACACAATGCTAAAAACACTTTGGATAAGAACTACTTAGCCTTGGCTAAAATTGGCGGCGCAACAATTTTAAGTATGACAACAGCAACTAAGTTTGAAAAAATTGATCAAATTTGGAAAGTGCATACTAAAAAAACAGGTGGCTTCAAGCGAAAAACACTTAGTGCTAAACATGTTGTAGTTGCTGCTGGAACTTATAACACCCAAAAATTACTTCATCAAATGAAAGATGAAGGGGTCCTTCCAAATTTGTCGGAGCGACTTGGTTTCTTATCTCGGACAAATTCTGAAGCTCTAGTTGGGGCAGTTGCAAGTAAAGCACCAGATCCAAATTTTACAAAAGGTGTGGCAATCACATCTTCATTTTTCCCGGATAAAGATACACATGTAGAACCAGTTCGTTATGGCGTTGGCTCAAATGCAATGGGCTTACTGGCCACTATTTTGACTGATGGAAGTGACACTAAAAAACGCTGGCGTATCTGGTTGAGTCAATTAATTCGGCAACCGTTCAAAGCGCTCAAATTAACGATTGTTAAAGGTTGGTCCGAGCGAACTGTAATTGCCTTAGTAATGCAAAGTCTAGATAATTCGATCACAGTATTTGGGAAAAGAGATTTTCTTGGCAGCTGGAAGTTAAGTAGTAAACAAGGTGAAGGAAAGCCAAACCCAACTTGGTTACCGGTAGCAAATAAAGTTGCTCGAGAATTAGCAAAAGTTATTAACGGGCAGGCGATGGGTAATTTGGGTGAAGTGATTAATGCCCCATTCACTGCACACTTTGTTGGTGGTTGCGTAATTGGTGATACAAAAGCAACTGGAGTTGTGGATCCGTATTTACGTGTTTTTGAATATCCAGGTTTACATGTAACAGATGGCTCAACTATTTCAGGAAACTTAGGTGTTAATCCATCGTTAAC
>CAJBBC010000076.1 GCA_903951185.1 uncultured Actinomycetes bacterium | reverse complement strand
GGCGCGGCGGTGCAACAGCCGTAACTGTGATGGATCAACGTATTATTTCAACTTCGGCAATTCGATGTGTGGGAAATACATTGTTATTACAAGGTCGAATTTACAGTCCGCCATTTAAAATCACAGCTACTGGTGATACTGGCGCATTACAGATTGCGCTAAATGAAGAGCCTGGTGTGAAAACTTATCGACAATATGTTGAACAAGTAAATCTCGGCTGGAAAATTAATGTATTAAGTGAAGTTACTTTACCGGCCTGGGAAGGTTCAGTTTCTTAAATTAATGTTTGTTAATAACTGGGGCTAAGCCCACTGCTAAATTACGAGCCTCTAAATCTCCACAACGAACTAACCACTCGGCAAGCATTTTGTGTCCGCCTTCAGTTAAAACTGATTCTGGATGGAATTGCACACCCTCAATATCTTTCTCGCGGTGACGTAAACCCATAATCACACCGGATTCAGTTTCACCGGTTATTTCCAATTCACTTGGAACAGAATCTCGCTCAACGGCTAATGAGTGGTAGCGCGTTGCTGTGAAAGGTGAATTAACTGCGGATAAGACACCTAAACCATCATGAAAAACTTCTGAAGTTTTACCATGTAGTAATTCAGGTGCGCGCGAAACAATGCCACCAAATGCTTCAGCAATTGCTTGGTGGCCTAAACAAACTCCAAAAATTGGAACTTCGCCACCTAGCTCTTTAACTAAATCAATACATATCCCGGCTTCTTCGGGCGTTCCTGGGCCTGGTGAAAGCAGAATTCCGTCATAGCCACGGGCTTCTTCAATTGTGACGTCGTCATTTCTGCGCACATCAACTTTGGCACCTAGTTGAGCTAAATATTGCACGATGTTATAAACAAAACTGTCGTAATTATCAATAACTAAAATTCGAGTCATAATTAATTTCGATTACGGTGTAGTTGCAGTTGGTGTCGGAGTTGGGGTTGGGGCAACTACAGCAGGCGCAACCGCGACAGAAAGTGTCACAGTTGTTCCCTTAATTGCTATTTCACCCGGCAGTGGAGTTTGTGCCAAAACTGTTCCAGCTGCTACATCTGATCTGACTTCTTCAATGTAGGCAACGTTAAACCCAGCATTAATAAGTGCGTTACTTGCTTGAATTCTATTTAAACCTAGCAAACTCGGAATAGTAACTTTTCCACTTGAAACTACAACATCAATCCGAGAGCCAACTGAAATCAAAATTCCACTTACTGGATTTTGCGCCAAAATAGTGCCTTCAGGTTTATCACTATCTTTCGGAGTAACTTTACCGAGCACTAACTTCGCATCAGTTAACGCCAATCGAGCGTCGGTAATCGAAGACATATCAACTAAATCAGGAATTGTCGTTTGATCTTTACCATTTGAAATTTTGATGTTTACAGCTTGGCCCTTATCGATAGCTTCACCGACAGCTGGATCCTGGCCAGTAATAGTGCCTTTTAATGCAGTGTCATCTGCAGTAGGAGTTTGGGTTCCGATAATCAAACCAATACTGGAAAGGGCTGCCTGTGCTTCGGCCACTGTTTTACCTGTTAAATCAGGAACAGTTACATTGCCGCTACCACTTCCAAAAAGACTGCCAGCCAGTAGGAACATCGCACCTATTGCACCAAGCATCGCTGCGCCAGCGCCACCCCATTTAAGGATTTTGGTTTTTCTAGTAACTGTTTTTACCTGCGTATCTTGGTAATAGTCATCTGTTGTAACAATTGGAATTGCAGTTGTCGCGGCAGTGGCAACTAAAACTTGTGTCTGAGCACTTGCACTAATTGGTAGACCAGTCATTGCGCGTTCAACATCTGAACGCATTTCAGCAGCAGTTTCATAGCGACTACTCGGAGTCTTAGCTAAAGCATGTAACACAATCGAATCTAAAACTGAAGGAATACTTGGATCAAGGTGTGAAGGAATACTTGGTTGTGAATTAACGTGCTGGTAAGCAATGGATACCGGTGAGTCACCGGTAAATGGTGTTGAGCCCGTGAGTAATTCAAATAGCACGCAACCGGCAGCATAAATATCACTTCTGGCATCAGCAACTTCGCCGCGAGCTTGTTCAGGTGATAAGTATTGTGCAGTACCCATAACTGCGCTCGTTGCTGTTACCGAAGTAGCTGCATCACTCATAGCTCGGGCAATACCAAAGTCCATGACTTTTGCGTCACCATGTGTGTTGATCATAATATTTGCTGGCTTAATGTCGCGATGCACAATACCGTGACGATGTGCATAATCTAGAGCTGCCAAAACGCCAGCTAATATTTCTAAAGCACGTTCAGGCAAAATTCGAGGACCATTTTGTAACATCTCGCGCAGTGTTACGCCATCGACAAATTCCATCACAATGTAAGGAATATGTGTTTGGTTCGGATTATCCGAGATAATTTCTTCACCAGTATCGTAAATAGAAACTATGTTTGGATGATTCAAGCCAGCAGCTGATTGTGCTTCACGGCGAAAACGTTCTTGAAAAACTGGGTCGCGAGCAAGATCTGAACGAAGTACTTTAATTGCTACGCGTCGATTAAGTCGAGTGTCTAAGCCTTCGTGCACTTCGGCCATACCACCGCGGCCAATTACTTGGCCAAGGTCATAACGATCGCCTAAGCGGTTGATCTGACTCACTTTTTCTCCTTATCGAATGTGGCTTACCAAATTCGGTAGTACACATTTTCTTATTAACTAAGACTATCTAGGGGTTAACGACTTAGTACGGCACGCATTACTCTCTGGGCAATTGGCGCAGCTAACGCGTTACCACTTACTTCAGTTGCCCCACCACCATTTTGTAAAACGACAGCCACTGCTACTTGTGCGGATTCGGCCGGGGCTAAACTGACGAACCATGCATGTGCCGAAGCACCTGGTGTATTTTCCGCAGTACCAGTTTTGCCACCTACGCTTATGCCAGGAATTTTTGCATTAGAGCCAGTTCCTGTTTCAACCACGCCCACCATCATGTCCCGAAGTATTTTTGCATTTTCTGGTTTCATCGCTCGACTAATTGCTTTCGGTGAAGCATTTTCAAGTACAGATAAATCTGGACCTAAAACTTGGCTAACTAAATAAGGTGCCATTACAACCCCATCGTTCGCAATTGCGGCAACAACCATTGCCATCTGCAACGCTGTTGCACGCACGTCAAACTGACCAATCGCACTCATTGCAGTTTGTGGCTGATCTGGATTAACCGGAAAATGGCTAGTAGCTGAAGTCATTGGTACATCGAATGATGATTCAAAGCCAAACTTTTTTGCTTGTTCGTAAATCGCATCAGCACCTAATTGCATACCTAAATTCGCAAAAGCAGTATTACATGAAATAGCTAGTGCATTAGCTAAAGTTGTTTCGTCTTTCTTGCCACAAGCTTCGCCATTCCAGTTGCCCAATGTGACGTCAGTTAAAGGTAAAACAATTTCGGCTGGGCCTGGAATTAATGTCTCCGCAGTGTAGTTTCCGGATTCAAGAGCGGCTGCCGCTGTAACTAATTTAAATACGCTACCTGGTGGCAAAGTCATTGCCAGTGGACGATTAAGTAGAGGCTGATTTGGATCAGCTAATAATTTTTCGTACTCAGTTTGAATGGCGGCTGAATCATGACTCGACAGTAAATTTGGATCAAATGTTGGTGAACTGGCTATTGCAAGTATTGCTCCGGTTGAAGGTTCAATCGCAATAACTGCGCCAGTCCTGCCATTCAATGCTTCCATCGCAGCTTTCTGCGCTGCCGGATTAATAGTTAGTCGAATTGCGCCACCTTGTGGTTTTCGGTTCGCTAATAGTTGTTGCATCCGATCCACGAAAAATCTGCTGTCGTTCCCAGCCAAAATGTCATTCTCTTTATGTTCAATACCAGTTGCACCATAAACCAAAGAGTAAAAGCCAGTTATTGCTGAATAAGTTTCGCCAGCGCTGTATTCGCGTAAATATTTCAATTCATCATCGGTCTGAATTGAATTTGCAATTGGTTCAGAGCCAATCAAGATTGCACCACGTTGACGGGAGTACTCACTTAGTAAAACGCGCTGATTTCCAGGTTGATTACGTAAAGTATCAGCATTAAAGAATTGTAAGTAAGAAATGTTTACCATCAGAGCCAGCACTAATAAAATTAGAACAGCAGTTACGCGATTTATCTGTCTAATCATTTTTGCACCGATTGTTCTTCATCTATTTCAGGTGCTCGAGCTGCATTTGAAATTCGAATCAAAATAGCAATCAAAATATAGTTTGAAATTAAAGACGATCCACCATACGAAAGAAATGGAGTAGTTAAGCCAGTTAGTGGAATTAATCTAGTTACGCCACCGATCACAATGAAGGCTTGCAAACCAATTACAGTTGATAAACCAATAGCAAGTAAGTTGCCAAAGGGATCACGAGTGGCCACCGCAGAGCGGGCACCACGTTCCACAATGATTGCGTACAGAATAAAAATTGCAATTAATCCTGTTAACCCAAGTTCTTCACCTAAGGCAGATGTAATGAAATCTGTTTTTGCGAAAGGTACCAACTGAGGATAACCAAGTCCCCAACCAGTTCCAAAAACTCCACCATTAGCTAAACCATAAAGAGATTGAACTATTTGATAGCCACGTCCACTTGCATCTTCAAATGGATCAAGCCAAACACTGAATCGCACGCGAACGTGACCAAATGCGGTGTAAGCAAGTACACCACCGACTACTAGTAATCCGGTTGCAATAGCCACCCAAGCACGACGTCCAGTTGCAACATAAAGTAAAACGATAAAGAGTCCGAATATAAGTAGGGAAGTACCTAAGTCACGTTCACCAACCAAAACTAATAAAGCTAAAATCCAAATTAAAATAAGTGGACCGGCATCTTTAGCACGCGGTATTTGTAAGCCACCAACTCGGTTCTTAATCAACGCAAGTGTATGTCGGCGACTTACTAAGTACCCAGCAAAGAAAATAGTTAAAGCAATTTTTGCAAGTTCACCAGGCTGAAAAGTTAAAGTGCCAATCTTTATCCAAAGTCTTGCACCATTAACTTCTGAACCAAGACCAGGAATAATCGGCAAGAAAAGCAGCACTATGCCGGCCGCACCAAAAATAAAAGTTCTACGCTGAAGTCTTCGATGATCTCTAATAATGGTCAGCGTGATCATAAAGAAAATTAAACCTAACGCCATCCAAGTTATTTGTGCATAAACATCAGGAGTTGGTTTAGGACTGCCATTAGCTAAAGCGCGCTGTTCACCGGCAACATCTAGTCGGTGGATCATCGCCAGTCCCAACATATTTAACAAAGCAGCTACTGGCAATAAAATTGGATCTGCGTACGGCGCTTGAGTACGAACCACTGTGTGTGCAAATAAAAGCAGCAAACCCGAACTAACTAAAGTCGTCCAACCCGCAAGTGCACCTGCGCCGGTTGCGCCGTCCACCAGAATCCAAGCGAATACACCAATTAACCAAGCGCCAATTAACAAAACTAATTCAGCTGATCGCCTAGTTGAGACTCGGTAACGACGTAAATTCTCACTCATTGGGATGATCCAGGACAACCAGGTGTTTGCGGATAAAGTTTGCAATCATCGACTGAGATTTGCAAATTATTTAAAATTGCCAGCGCCTCATCATGAGTCGGTGCATCAATAGTTTTTTCTATTTGAGCTTTTTCAAATTCAGGTAAGTCATTGATAGTAAATTGCGAAACTTCGATAACGCGATTTAAACCTGAAGTTGATATTCCTTGAAAAGTTGCAATTTCACCAGTTGGCGCAAATACTCCAACGAACCATTGATTAGAAAGCCAAAATAATGCCCCACTGATACCAATGGCCATCGCTAGAAGTGTAGAAATTATTGGGAACAACCAATTCCGCTTCACAACGGGGTAATAAATTTTTGTTGGATCGGTTTCTTCAATTTGTTCATCCGGGAATTCCACCGCTGGTAAACGTACCTGATTATTTAAATCAGCTGCAGCGCCAATTACTACCGGATCAACTTCTAATCCAGCTTCAATTAAATCAGCGACGATAACTGTGACATTATCTGGTGCGCCACATGCAATCGCACTATCAATTAATTCAGTGACCGCATTTGTTAAATCAGCTGCGCCAAGTGCGATTCTAATCTCTTCTTCAGAAACAACCCCACAAAGCCCATCGCTACAAAGTAAAAGACGATCTCCAATTTTTGCTTCACGTACAGAAAGATCTACATCAACCGCATGGATACCGTCGATTGCACGCATCATTAAATTTCGTCTGGGATGATTTGCTGCTTCGGCTTTAGTAATTTCGCCAGCGTCAACTAATGTTTGGACAAAAGTGTGGTCTTTAGTTATTTGCTGAAATTCACCATCGCGCATTAAGTAAGCTCGCGAATCACCGACATGTGCAACGGCTAACAACTCACCGCGAACTGCAACTGCAGTCATCGTGGTACCCATCCCAGTTAACTCACGATTACCGGAAACTACATCGGCGATATATTCACCGGCCACAATTACTGCCTCAGCTAAATGGGTAAGTACTTCATCAGCTAAAGCAGATAATTTAGCTGAATTAACTACCGAAGCCACGGTTGCGGCACTAGCTAATTCGCCAGCTTCATGTCCACCCATCCCGTCAGCAACAACGGCTAAGTCACCGCTCACGTATCCGCTATCTTCATTATTTTTGCGGACGAGACCAATTTCGGAACGCCCAGCAAAACGTAATGCGAGGTTCGTCATGAACTCAATTCCATACTTGTCCGACCGATACGCAAAGTTGAACGCGGACTAAGCACAGTTGGTTTAGTAACTCGACTACGACCAATCCAAGTCCCATTAGTAGAACCTAAGTCTTCAATTACCCAAGTTTTACCTTGTGGGGTAAGGCGAGCATGATTTGTACTAACAAAATCATCATCCAGAACAATAGTTGAATCAGCTGCTCGTCCAATTGTGATTGGAGTTGTGCCTAACGGAATTACGATTCCAACTAGTGTGCCTTCAGTAATTACTAATTTGTTTGCTGATTTACGTGCTCGCAACGTAGGTCGCGGTTTTGGAGTTCGCGCTGGAGTTAAAGGTTTTGCATCACGGGGAGCCTGTAAGTCGCGGCGTAAAACTCCAACAACAGAAATAACAAACCACCAAAGTGCCACTAAGAATCCGATTCGAACAATACTTAAAAGTAATTCAGACATAATTAACGACTCTTATAAGTCAAAGTTGTATTACCAATTTTTATAATTGAACCGTCACGTAGGACTGCTTCAGTTATCCGCTGTCCATCAACTGTTGTTCCATTTGTGGATCCTAAATCACGCACAATTACTTGTGAGCCTAAAACAACAGCACAATGTAATCGGCTTGCACCAGCATCTGGAATTTGTAAGTCAGCATCAGATCCGCGACCAATATTTGTAACTGACTTAGTTAATTTAAATTCCTTGCCGGAGATATCTGTCAGCATTGGAGTAACAGTTGCAGTCATTGCTGCAACTGGAATTTGGGCTGATGAATCTGCCGGTTGAGTTAATAAGCGATTGACCGCAGGAGCAGGTTCGGCGGACGCACTTTTGATTCGGAAGACTCCTGTTTCAAAAGCCGAATCAAGGCCAAAAGAGATATCGACTCGATGCGAAACTCGATATCTTTGCTCAGATACATAACTATTTGCGAGTAATCCAAGCTCAGCTTCCAATGTGTCAAAGTAAGGGGAAAGTCTCTGATGATCGGCTGGACTTAGTTCAATTACAAAAATATTGGGTGCAACTGACTGTCCATTTTGGACCTGGGCCCGATTGTCTATTTCTTGCTGGAGAGCTGCGCCAATTTCAACAGGTGCGACTTCAGACTTAAATGCTTTAGAAAATGAACCATTTACGATTCGGTCAAGGCGTTGTTCAAGGTTGTCTAATAACCCCACAATTAACCTCCAACTCGATAAGTTCTAAGTCCTTTAAGTTTACTTGAGCGATTGGCTGGCATTTCTCTTTGAAATACACAATAAATCTGTCGCGTATCCTTAAACGGTGCAGATAAATGATTCTTTAATCAGCCAAATAAATAATTGGCTTGACCAAGATCCAGATGAAAAAACTAAAGCGGAACTTAATGAATTATTTGTTGCGGCGAAAGCTGGTAACGCTAATGCCCAGATTGAACTTAATGATGCATTTCGAACCTCTTTAGAATTTGGCACTGCAGGATTGCGTGGTGCCTTAGGTCCGGGTCCTAATCGAATGAATCGGGTTACAGTTCTTAAAGCGACTGCCGGTATTTGTGAGTATCTCAATGTAAATGGTTACGCCGGGCAAAAAGTCTTAATTGGATTTGATGCTCGACATAATAGTGATGTATTTGCTAGAGACACTGCACAAATTTTAGCGGGCTATGGATTTACGCCAGTTATTTTTGATCATGTCGTGCCGACTCCAGTACTTGCATTCGCAATTAGAAATTTAGAAGCGTGCGCTGGGATTATGGTGACAGCAAGTCACAATCCGCCGCAAGACAACGGCTACAAAGTTTATTTAGGTGATGGACGTCAAATTGTTTCACCAGCTGATGTCGAGATATTAAATCAAATCAACAAGATAGTCGATGTTCGAGATTTAAAGTACAGTACGGTTTTCGATATAGCGCCTCAACAAATTGAAGTGGCTTATCTCAAATCAATTGAGAAATTAATAACTACTGGTCCAGTAAGTGAAAATGATCGTAAAAATATTAAAGTTGTCTATACCGCAATGCATGGAGTCGGCTGGAATACTCTCAAATCAGCATTCAAAGTTTGTAAGTTCAACGAACCAATCGCCGTAATAGAACAACGCGACCCCGACCCAAATTTCCCAACCGTTCTATTTCCAAACCCAGAAGAAAAGGGTGCGCTGGATTTAGCAATTGCGAAAGCCCAGACTGAAAACGCAGATCTACTTCTCGCAAATGACCCAGATGCTGATCGGCTAGCCGTTGCATTACCAACGGCAAAAGGTGATTGGAAAATGTTACGCGGCGATCAAATTGGAATATTACTTGGTTGGTGGGTTAGTGAACGCGCTAGATTAACTGGTCGAGAAATTTCAGGGACTATTGCCAGTTCGATCGTTTCTTCAATGATGCTTGCAGTTGTCGCTAAAGGTGCAGGCTTAAATTACGAACACACATTGACTGGATTTAAATGGGTTAGTCGAGTCCCAAATTTAATTTATGGATATGAAGAGGCCTTAGGTTATTGCGTGGACCCAACTAGCGTTGGTGATAAAGACGGTATTTCTGCAGCTGCGATGTTCACTGAACTTACCTGTGCGCTTAAATTACGGGGCCAAACAGCTTGGCAACTTTTAGATGAGCTTGCTACTAAGTATGGATTATTTGCAAGTGATCAAATTTCTGTGCGAGTTAATGACATAACAGCAGTACCTGAAATCATGGCCCAACTTCGAAGTAACCCACCTAAGAAGTTTGGTGAGTTAATTGTGTCTCAAGTTCTTGATCTAAGTAAGCCAGAAAGTAATCTGCCACCAACTGATGGAATTATTTATTACTTAACAGGCTCAGGACACATTACAAATGGCCGGGTAATAATTCGCCCAAGTGGAACAGAACCAAAAATTAAGTGCTACCTTGAAGTTGTTTCTACCGTTGAAGATTTAGATGTTGCTAGTAAATTAACCCAAGAAGCTTTAGTTGCGGTAGCACGCGATGCAAAGCCACTGCTAACTGGAGGAAACTAATGAACCGAAATGACTTAGCGAAACTTGTTGATCACACATTACTTAAACCAGAAGCTACTACTGCTGATGTGATTGCAATTTGTGAAGAGGCAAATGAGTTAGGCACCTATTCAGTTTGTGTTTCGCCTACATTTGTTGAAACTGCAGTGGCAAATGTAAAAAACGGCGTTTTAGTGGCCACAGTCTGCGGCTTTCCTAGTGGCAAACATGAAAGTGAAGTTAAAGCAGCCGAAGCAAAGCTTTCAGTGGCGCAAGGTGCGAATGAAGTCGACATGGTTATCGATGTTGGCCGGGCAATTATGGGTGACTGGGATTATGTACAAGCCGATATTTCTGCAGTGCGTAAAGCTACTCAAGGAAAAATACTAAAAGTTATTTTAGAAACTGCAGCTTTAAATGATGACCAAATAAAGAGTGCTTGCTTGGCAAGTGAATTTGCCGGTGCTGATTTTGTTAAAACTTCTACTGGTTTTCATTCAACAGGTGGTGCTGAAATTCGAGCCATAAAGATAATGCACGAAACTGTTGGCGGACGCCTAGGAATTAAAGCAAGCGGTGGAATACGTACTGCGCAGTTCGCTCTTGAATTAATTGAGGCTGGTGCTACTCGACTAGGACTATCTGGAACTAGAGCAGTACTAGATGGCGTAACTTCTACAGATAATTACTAAAGACCAGTTTCTGCCTTTAGTTTGGCGTACCCAGGCTTAACTACATTATTAATAATGTCGAGTCGGTCATCAAATGGGATGAACGAGCTCTTGAGACTATTAATAGTTAGCCATTCCAAATCTTTTAAAGTGTAACCAAATGCGTCGACTAACCAACCCATCTCTTTTGTCATCGAAGTATCAGACATTAGTCGATTATCAGTATTTAAGGTGACTCGGAAATTCAATTTACGAAGTAAGCCAATTGGATGTTTTGCAATACTTTCTGCTGCTCCAGTATCAACATTAGATTTTGGGCAAAGCTCCAACGGGATACGACGATCGCGAACATAAGCAGCTAAATCGCCAAGAGTAACTGAGCCGTCCGCGTTAACGGTGATGTCATCAATAATTCGAACACCATGACCAAGACGTTCAGTTCCACAAAATTGAATTGCTTCCCAAATACTTTTTAAACCAAATCCTTCGCCAGCATGGATTGTGAAGTGGGCATTCTCTCGCTGCAGATATTGAAATGCTTCAATATGTTCAGTGGGCGGATATCCCTTTTCTTTTCCAGCGATATCGAAACCGACAACACCCTGGTTTCGGTATTTAACAACCAACTTTGCGATTTCAAGTGAAACGTCAGCCATCCGCATGGCGGTTAAAAGCGCGCCAACTCGAATTTTGTGCCCAGACTTTTCTGCTAATTTTTCGCCTTCACGAAATCCAGTTAATACTGCATTTATAACTTCTTCATAGGAAAGACCTTTAGCAGTGTGTAGTTCAGGTGCAAATCTAATTTCGGCATAGACCACACCATCGCTAGCTAGATCTTCAACACATTCGCGGGCTACGCGCGTTATTGCCGCCAGAGTTTGCATTACACCAACAGTGTGGGCAAAAGTTTCTAAATAAACTTCTAACGAACCTTGAACTGCAGTGTGAAACCAGTTTGCAAGTTCATCCACATTATTAAATGGCAATTTTTCATAACCATTTTCACTGGCTAAATCCAAAATAGTTTGCACACGCAAACCACCGTCTAAGTGGTCATGGAGTAGTGCTTTTGGTGCTTTACGTAAAATTTCTTGATCGATCATCAGTCTTCTTCTCGGTTCACTAATTCAGGGGAAAAGGCAGGTAAACATATTGCGACATACTTTGTGTCTTCTTTAGTTAAGTAACGAACGCGTTCGCCAGCTCGAGTAATAATTGCTTGACCAGCACTGACATTTGTTAGACCGCCATCGTGCTCAACATCAATCGAGCCAGAGAGCACTAGCGTGAACTCATCAAACTGTGGTGTTTGGGCGGGTTCACTCCAGCCAGCTGGCGCATCCATCACGGCAACTGAAACAGCAGTGTCTTTACTATTTACTTGTCCAATAAATTCTTCAATAGTTTTGCCACCCGGTACCGGAATTAACGTTGGTTGGCTGATTAGTTGAGGCATACCTTAAGACTACTGTCCTGTGATTCGATCAATCACTAATGGCAATCTTTGTGCAATTTCATTTTGCTTACCAACTTCAAACCCTGGCAATAACGACTCAAGAGCTAACTGAAATCTCGTTGGTTCATCCGTGTGCAAAGTAAAAAGTACTTGACCCTTTTTAACTTGATCCCCAGGCACAGCAGACCAAGTTATCCCAGCACCAGCTTGCACTTGGTCCTCTTTGCGCGCTCGACCTGCGCCTAATCGCCAAGCCGCAACGCCAACACTTAGCGCATCAAGTTTTGTTAAGTAACCGTCTTTATCCGCGATAACTTCGTGAGTCTCTTTTGCTTTAGGTAGTGGCTTAGAAAGGTCGCCACCTTGAGCTGAAATCATTTTGCGCCAAACGTCCATGGCTGATCCGTCAGTTAATGCAGTTGCTGGATCTTTTGTTCCTGAAGTTCCAGTT
>CAJBBC010000075.1 GCA_903951185.1 uncultured Actinomycetes bacterium | reverse complement strand
CATCACAGTTTTGCCAGCTTTTAAATCAGGAACAATATTGGAATCCCAATAAGGCAACATACGCTTAACTACATCAGCTAAACATTCAGTTGCTGGACGATCACTTGCTGGCAAATCTGCATAACGAAGATCATATGTTTGCGCATATTCACTATCTGGATCTATCGGTGGTGGTGGTACATCGAAAGAACGGCGCCACAGCATAAATTGCTCTTCACCAAATTCAGCTAACGTCTGAGCTTTATCTTTACCTTGTAGTGCGCCGTAATGACGTTCATTTAATCGCCAAGAGCGGGTAACAGGAATCCAATGCCGATCAGCTACATCAAGAGCGATGTCGGCAGTTTTAATCGCGCGACGTAATAGGGAAGTGTGTAATACATCAGGAAGGACATTCTTACTTTTCAGTAATTCGCCAGCGCGATGTGCTTCACGTAAACCTTTTTCATTTAGATCAACATCTACCCAACCAGTGAATAAGTTTTTTTCATTCCACTGGCTTTCCCCATGGCGGACCAAAATTAAGGTGTATTGCGACATAACTTAATTGTGCCCTAGGTTTCGAAGAGATGAGCAAAGGCCTGCAAGTTTGCAGTGTCCATGCCATTACTTGTTCGCCAAGCCCATTCCCGCTCAATGGCACCTTTAAAACCAAGTTCAAGTAGTGGGTTAAAACTTTGATCACTCTGTGCAACAACGACACCAAGAATCTGATCAATGTCAGCCAAAGTTAAGTTATTAATTGGCAGACTGCCACGTAAGTAAATATCCCCAAAAGTATCTAAACAAAAAGCCACAGTCAGAAGTTTTCGATTTTGTTCGAGCATCCAGCGATACACATTTTCATGGTTTTCATCTGGATTCCGGGCCACGAATGACTCAATCCGAAATGTGTGATCACCGATGGCCAGCGCCACATTTATTTGAAATTTAGTATTACCCTGCACCGAAATAACTAATGCTGTATCTGAAACTTGCCCAACTACTAAGTCTTGACCGGCTAGATATTCACTTAGTTCGGCTATTGAAATCATGCTAATTGTCGGCGTTCTTGCGCTGAAATAACAGCCTCTTCATAAACTTCGATCAGCTTTTCAGTAGTGGCTTCCCAGCCAAATTTAGCGGCATGATCGAGTGCGCCTAATTGGAGTTGCTTTTGTAATTCTGGATCCCCGATAAATTTTTGTAATACATGAGCCCATTCATGTGGGTTATGTCCATCAACTAAAAGACCGCCAATGTTATTTCTAACGGCCGTTGGTAAACCACCAACATTGGCCGCAATAACTGGTGTGCCACATGCTTGTGCTTCTAAGGCAACTAATCCAAATGATTCATTATGTGAAGGAATAACGCAGACATCGGCTGCTTGAAACCACTTCACTAAGTTTGCGCGATTAGAAGGTGGTTCGAATCGCACATTGTCGATGATTCCAAGTTCGGTCGCCAAAGTATGCAGAGCTTCTGGTTTAGCTAACCCACTTCCAGATGGACCACCACAAATTGGCACAACTAACCGACTTCTTAATTCAGGCTCATGTCTGATTAATTCAGCTGCAGCTTTAATTAATACATCCGGTGCTTTAAGTGGTTGGATACGGCCAACGAAAAGAAGGACAACCGCGTTTGGTTTTAAACCAAGTTCATGCCGGGCATCACTTTTGCTGCCTGGCTTAAAAGTATTCAAATCAACACCAGGATTTACAATTCTTACTCGAGCTGGATCGGCTTGATAAAGATTAATTAATTCTTGGGCTTCAGCTTCGGTATTGGCTACTAAACGATCAGCGGCTTCCACAACTTGTTCTTCACCAATTTCGCGAACACTTGGTTCGGGTGTATCGCCTTGTGCCAAATTCAGATTCTTAACACGCGCCATAGTGTGCATAGTGTGCACAAGTGGAACACCCCAACGTTCTTGAGCAATCCAACCCACTTGGCCAGATAGCCAGTAGTGACTGTGTAATAAATCGTAGAAACCTTCGCGCTTAGCAGCTTCAGCGCGCAAAACACCAGCAGTAACTGCACAAAGTTGAGCTGGCAAATCTTCTTTACGTAAACCTTCAAATGGTCCAGCCGCAATATTTCTGACAGTCACACCAGGAGCTAACTCAATACGGTCCGGATCTTTTTGTGAAGTAGCTCTAGTAAAAATTTCTACTTCAATACCGCGCTGCGCAATTCGCTTTGCAGTTTCAGAAATATAAACATTCATGCCACCAGAATCACCAGTGCCTGGTTGGTGTAACGGTGAAGTATGGACCGACAAAATAGCGATGCGCTCAAGTTGTCTTGGTTTAATTAACATTTCACATCTAATTTATCGAAGTGTGGACGATCCCGATAGTCGACGAATATCAGTAGTAAAGCCTTACGAATTAAGCCAGTTATCGTGACTAACTATTTCGTATTTCCGCCAAATGGCGTATTACTTCGTATAAGGCTCGCCAGTAACGATATGCACAACTCGTCTTGCCACAGTTACTGCGTGATCACCAAATCGCTCGTAGAACCGGGAAAGTAAAGTTACGTCAATCGCAGCTTCAACACTTTCAGTCCAGTCATCGGCAAGTACAACACTAAATAACTCGCGGTGTAGTCGATCCAGTTCATCGTCATAAACTTTAATTTTTTCAGCCAAGTCAGCGTCACGAGTTGCGATAACGCGACCAGTCTCATCGACAATTTTTGTTGCCGCAGCGCCCATCTGACGGAAAGTTTCGCGTAATTCTTCTGGCACAGATGGATTTGGATAACGCAACCGAACTTGTTTTGCGATGTGTGAGGCTAAGTCGCCCATTCGCTCTAAGGATGAACCCATTCGGATTGCACTCATTAAAATTCTTAAATCAGTTGCCACCGGTGCCTGTAGCGCAACCATTTGCAGACTACGTTCTTCAATCGAAGAGTTAATTGAGTTAATTAGTTCGTCGCCAGTAATAACTTGTTCAGCAAGTTGTAAATCATCAGTTAATAATGAATCAGTTGCTTTAGCCATAGCCTTGCCAACTAACTCAGTCATCAGGACTAAATCAGAATTAATTGACTCAAGTTGTAGTTGATAGTCTTCGCGCATAGGTCTACTTTACTCGAGTAAGTACGGCAACATCAGTGCCAAATGCGCTTCTGGCCCAGATATTGGGTGAATTTTTGTTGAGCAGAAAGTGAACTTCAAGTGAAGTCGGTAGATCCAATTAGTTCTGAGGGGATGGAGAATCTATTCTTTAATTGTGTCGGCTTTGGAAATTTTGGCAGCTATTGGTTTAGCGATAGTAGCGGCGACTTTACTTTGGATCTTTTTTCTAAAAAAGCCACAACCAGAATCCCAAGTATCTGAATCAGATATTCGAATTAAAGCAATGCAAGACATAGTCGAGTATTTACCAAGTGCGGCAATGATTGTTGATGCGCAAGATTTTGTTATTGCAAACAATACAAACTGCATCCCACTTCGGCTCATTGCAGATGAACGGGTCGCGATTCCAGAAATTCGCAAACTCAATAATTTAGTAAGTCAGAATAAAACTACTGAGTTTATTGACCAATTATTTATTAAGAGTGACTCAGCGATACCTGACTGGGAAGCTTCAGTTCAAATTTCACCTATCGACCAAACGTACTCACTTGTTCTAGTAAATGACTTGAGTGAAGAACGTCGCTTAAATGAAGTTAGACGAGATTTTGTGGCAAATGTTTCACATGAGTTAAAAACTCCAGTTGGAGCACTTTCATTACTCGCTGAAGCAATTACTGCAGCGGGTTCTGATACTGAGCAAATAAATAAATTTTCATCGCGAATGCAACTAGAAGTAAAGAGACTAACTGAGCTAATTACGGATTTAGTTGAATTAAGTGAAGTTCAGGGTGATCGCCCAATTCATAATTTTGTTCCAGTCTCAATCGATTCTGTAATTGCTGAAGCATCAGATACGGCAAAACTATTTGCTCAAGAAAAAATGATTAATTTAAATGTTTCTGAGAATTCAGCGAAGGTAACAATTCTTGGTGACCAACGTCAATTAGTAACTGCGCTTTCAAATTTAATTACAAATGCAATTCGTTATTCACCGGCACACACGAATGTTGGAGTTGGAACTCGAATTGACGGTGACGAAATTGAAATTTCTGTAACAGATCAAGGTCCTGGAATTAGCGAATCAGATCAAGTGCGAATTTTTGAAAGGTTTTATCGAGTTGACCCAGCGCGAAGTCGAGAAACAGGTGGCACCGGTCTTGGTTTATCCATTGTGAAATACATTTGTGCAAATCATGGTGGCGAGTGCACAGTCTGGTCACGCGAGGGTCAAGGTTCCACTTTTACTTTACGCTTTCCAATTAGCTCAGCTGACATAACCGGAAAGATTGCAAAATGATAAAAGTACTTGTAATTGAAGACGAAGAGTCATTTCGCGAAGCTCTAGATTTCATTTTGACTAAAGAGGGATTCACTGTTGCCCTAGCTGCCACTGGACCTGATGGGGTTACGGCTTTTGAAAAAGAAAATCCAGATATTATTTTGCTCGACTTAATGTTGCCAGGAATGTCAGGTACTGAAGTTTGTAAAACCATCAGAGCTAAGAGCCAAGTGCCAATCATTATGCTGACTGCCAAAGACGCCGAAGTAGATAAAGTTGTTGGACTTGAAGTTGGCGCTGATGACTATGTG
>CAJBBC010000074.1 GCA_903951185.1 uncultured Actinomycetes bacterium | reverse complement strand
ATTAACCATCCATTAGATTGTCCAATTTGTGACAAAGGTGGCGAGTGTCCATTACAAAATCAAGCAATGACTGCTGGCCGAGCCGAAACTAGATTTGAAGGCACTAAACGTACTTTCCCAAAACCGATTAATGTCTCTGCTCAAGTTTTACTTGATCGTGAACGCTGTGTTTCTTGTGCACGTTGCACCCGTTTCGCTGATGAAATTGCCGGTGACCCGTTCTTAACTTTGCAAGCTCGTGGTGCTCAGCAACAAGTTGGCACTTCCGAAGATCAACCTTTCGATTCATATTTTTCGGGAAACACAATTCAAATTTGTCCGGTTGGCGCATTAACTAGTGCTAAATACCGATTCCGCTCTCGTCCATTCGATTTAATTTCGGCGCCAACCGCTTGTGAACACTGTGCAAGTGGTTGCGCCCTCCGTACAGATATTCGTCGCGGCCAGGTGATGCGTCGTTTAGCTTGGGATGCACCGGAAGTAAACGAAGAGTGGAACTGCGATAAAGGTCGCTTTGCTTTCCCGTACACAAATGAAGGTCGCCTAACTACTCCACTTGTGCGTGATGAAGATGGAAATTTAGTAGCTGCCTCATGGCCAGAAGCTATTCGAGCTGCAGCAAAAGGTCTTAAGAAAGCCGGAAGTAGCACTGCAGTATTAACTGGCGGCCGATTAACGGTTGAAGATGCAAAAGCATATTCATCTTTTGCCAGAGAAGTTATTGGCACTAAAGATGTTGATTTCCGTGCTCGAGCAGTTAGTGACGAAGAAACTGCATTCTTAGCTAACCACGTAGCTAATTCAGGACTTGGGGTAACTTACGGAGATCTTGAAAGCGCTAGCACTGTACTTTTAGTTTCATTTGAACCTGAAGATGAATCGCCAATTGTTTTCTTAAGGTTACGAAAAGCTGCGCTTAAGCGCCAAACAAAAGTTATTGCAGTAGCACCTTTTGTAAGTGCTGGACTTGCCAAAGTGAAAGCTAAATTGTTAACAGCAGGACCACGTGAAGAAGTTTCGGTTCTGCAAAATGCTAAAGCAGATTTAGATAACCAAAGTATTATTTTGGTCGGTGAGCGGGCGGCTCAAACTCCTGGCTTATTAACAGCAGTAGTAAAACTAGCTAGCGATACTGGTGCAAAGTTAGCGTGGGTACCACGTCGTGCCGGTGATCGAGGCGCTGTTGATGCAGGCCTACTTCCAATTGGTGGTCGTAATACCTCAGCAATTTTGAATGAAACAGGTAAAAGCGTTAAAGCACTAGTAATTGCTGGCGTATCACCAGATGATGTTGACGGTGACTTAGTAAGTGCAATTGACCGAGCAGATTTTGTTGTTTCGCTAGAAACAAGACATACCGACGTGACTGCAAATGCTGATGTAGTGCTACCGGTTTGCGTTGTGACTGAAAAGCGTGGAACTTTCCGAAACTGGGAAGGTCGCGATCGGACGTTCAATGCAGTTGTGGAAGTTCCAGGCTTATTAAGTGACGCTCAAGTACTTAATGAAATTGCTGAACAATTTGGTAAAGAACTTTCGGAATTAGATTTCTGGTTAACTGCAACTAAACCAACACTAGCTGCTGGTATTGCTGATCAAACTCCAGTGGGACCTGGTCAAGCCATCTTAAGTACTTGGCGACATTTACTTGATAAAGGAACGCTCCAAGAAGGTGAGCCATATTTGGCCGCTACTGCTCGCGTTGCTGTAATCAGAGTTAGTCCTACTACTGCACAGAATTTGAATTTAATTGATGGCGGTATCGGCATTATTTCTTGCTGCGGCGAAAGTGCCGTGGCACCAGTCATAGTCACTGTCGGTATGGCCGAAGGTGTTATTTGGGCACCAGCTAACAGTGAAGGAAGTTCATTGAATATTCCTTCGGGTTGTGTTGTCGATGTTCAAGTAGGGAGTGCCTAATGAGTCGAATCCATTTGGCTGATAGCGCACTGTTTGGTGCTGATTCAGGTTTGATTATTGCGATCAAAGTCGTGGGCATTTTCGCAATTATGGTTTTAATGACTTTATTTACTATTTGGGCAGAACGGCGAATTGTTGGACGCATGCAAATGCGGATCGGTCCGAATCGCGTTGGCCCATTTGGTTTACTACAGTCATTAATGGATGGTGTGAAACTAGCCCTTAAGGAAGAAATCATTCCTAAAGGTGTGCACATGGCGGTATACGTTATTGCGCCGGTTATTGCCGCAACAACTGCTTTCTTAACTTTTGCGGTTATCCCACTTGGTCCTGAAGTTAGTATTTTTGGCCAACGCACACAATTACAGCTAACTGATTTCCCAGTCTCTGTTTTATATGTTCTTGCTATTGCTTCAATCGGTATTTACGGCATTGTGTTAGCGGGTTGGGCATCTGGTTCAACATATCCGCTACTTGGTGGACTTCGCTCAAGTGCACAGATGATCAGCTACGAAATTGCAATGGGACTTTCATTTGTTGCGGTATTCCTTTACGCCTCTTCAATGTCTACTTCAGAGATTGTGGCTGCGCAAGAAAATATTTGGTACATAGTGCTGCTGCTGCCATCCTTTGTAATTTATGTGACTGCGATGGTTGGCGAAACAAACCGCGCACCATTTGACTTACCTGAAGCTGAAGGTGAATTAGTTGGCGGTTTCCACACTGAGTACTCGTCACTAAAGTTCGCACTTTTCTTCTTAGCTGAATACGTAAACATGGTTACAGTTTCGGCGATGGCCACAACATTATTCTTAGGTGGCTGGCGAGCTCCGTATCCAATTTCACTTTGGGAGCAAGCAAATGTTGGCTGGTGGCCAATGCTTTGGTTCTTCGGAAAAGTTTTTGCATTCCTCTTTATTTTCATTTGGTTACGCGGTACTTTGCCACGGATGCGCTACGACCAGTTCATGCGCTTTGGTTGGAAAGTTTTGATTCCAGTTTCAATCGCTTGGATTCTTATTGTTTCGACAGCTCGTTACCTTCGAAGTGCTGGTTCAGTGGATACCCAGACATTACTTTTTGCTGCCGGCGCCATATTAGTTTTCGGTGTCGCAATTTCTTATGTCTTGGAATTAAAAGCCAAGAAAGCAGAAGAAATAGAAATATCCAGGTTAGAAGAATTAGCCAGCCAACCATTCGATCCATTTGCTGGTGGTTTTCCGGTTCCACCAATGCCTGGTCAACAACCTGTGCCGTCACGTCATAAGCCACTTACGGTTACCGCCCAAGGGGAGGGAAAGTAATGCCACAGTTACCACAAATGGTGCGCGGCTTTGGAGTCACATTTATTTCGATGTTTAAGAAAGTGACTACTGAGCAATACCCAGAAGAAAAAGATAAGTTTCCACCGAAACCACGTTTCCATGGACGTCATCAACTAAATCGCCACCCAGATGGTTT
>CAJBBC010000073.1 GCA_903951185.1 uncultured Actinomycetes bacterium | reverse complement strand
TTCCAACTCAACTTATCGGTTTAGATGCTCATGTTTGGAATTATGTTCCCGACATAACAAATCAAACAAAAATTAATTTAAAACAGTCAGGACAACTACTTACTGGCAACTCCGCAGTAATAGGAATAGACATCGCCAATTCAAAGCAGATAAGTTTGCAACTTTCGGGGCTAAATGAACACACTTATTTTAGTGCCTGGGTTTTAAACGACAGATCTGAATCAGTTCAAATTATTTTTGTAAATCAAGAAAGCGAATTTGTTGGTGAGCTGCCCACAAATGTTAAATCGTTAATTGGTTTTCAAGTAACTGAAAATGCCGACTTTAAATCACGACGTGAACATGCTGTTGGTGAAGGCGATAATTCTTTGCAAGCACCTACTGGAACAATTCAAGTCACAAACGTTTTAGTGGATGGTCTGCAGTCAATTTCTGAAGCGCAATTAAGTGGGAACTACAACGTACTAACTGGACCAGCGTACTTTTCGCTAGTTGAGTCAAGCGGCGCGATCCCAGCAATTATTGATTCTCAAACTGCGGCGCAAATTGAGAATAAAGACTTACAACTTAGGATTTCTAATGATCATTCGATCTCGCTGAAAGCTGTTGAGGTCACCCCAAGACTGCCAACCGTGCCGATGCGGTTTGCTTTAATTGATTACGATGCTTTAACTCGCGAGTTAGCTGCTAAGAGTCCAGAACTACTCCGGGTAAGTGAGCTTTGGCTATCAAATGAAATTAATCCAGAAGTTAGGGCTGATCAAGAACTTTATGGATTGACTGTTCTTAATCAGACCAACATTCAAGCTGATAATTTCTCACCAACGAATTCAACTTGGACGGTTCGCGGTATTTATCTGCTAATCCTTAGCGCCGGATTACTTTATTTAATTGCACTGCTATTTATTTCAAATAGCGTTTTTAGAAATACTCAATTATTTGGTTGGCAAGCAAGCGGTTTAAAGATCAAGAAAATTCAACGGAACTTAGTTATCAGAATATTAAGTTATGTCTCAGGGGCGATAGCGATTGCAGTCCTAACCACTTGGACTTTGCTACCAAGGTACATTGAGCAACTTGCATTTGACATCAATGGAGATGTGGCCGCTCCACCGCTAGTCACCATGTTTAATTTTGCTCAGATAATTCAAATTGCCTTATTGCTCTGGATTATCGGATTCGTTGTCTTAGCAACAAATGCTCGCATTCAAACTAGAAAGATCGGAGTTTGAAATGCAAGTAGAAATTAAAGGTCTAACAAAAATATATGGCGATGAAGCTCAAGCAGTTGTTGCGCTAAGTGATCTGAATTTAACGCTTGGTGAAAATGAAATTTGTATAGTTCGCGGACCAAATGGTTCTGGAAAGACAACATTAATTTCAATTTTGTCAGGCGAATTAAAGCAATCAGCTGGTCAAATTAAACTTGCGAATTTCGACGGAATTGTTCCACGGATTGCTGTAGTAAACCAGTTTGATAATTTGATTCCAGAGTTAACTGTGAAACAGCATTTCGAAGTTCTGGACCGTAATGAAAATATCTCACTTATTTCAAACGAATTACTTGCCATGAAATCAACTGAAATAAGTCGAGGGCAAGCGCAGATAATCGCAATTGCGTTAGCTTTATCGGCTGATGTTGATTTATTGCTTGCCGATGAACCAACAGGTGCGCTAGGTCACGAAGAGTCCGAATTGGTTTATCAATTTATTAAAGAGACTGCTACTAAGAATAATTCGGCAGTACTTCTAGTTACCCATGATCCTTCAGCTGAAAAAATTGCAGATCGAGTGGTTCGATTACGCGATGGTCGAATCAGTGAAGTATGGACACCTGGCTCTGATGAAAAGCAGGTTGTAGATCCAAATGGCTGGCTGAAATTACCAGACAAAGTGCTTGATGGTTTAGCTCCTGCAGTTGAAATAACCTATTCGAACTCCGGAGCGAATTTAACCGGACGTATTCATGAAGCAAATATTGTTGAAATTAAGAAAGCTAAGCGCGCTAGTAGCTACCAAAACGTGGTCGACGTTAAACAACTAACCACGAAACATGGATCTCACTTAGTTTCAAAAGATCTGACTTTTGAAATAAAACAAGCAGAAATTTTTGCAGTCTTCGGAAAATCCGGCGCTGGTAAAACTACATTACTAAAAACGCTAAGCAACTTGCACCATGACTTTTTGGGTGATATCCAAATGAATAGTAAGTTAGCGCCGGCATACTTCAATTTAGAAAATATCTTCGCACTTGAATTGAATCTAGCTGAGCTAAGAGTTCCCCAAGAGTTAATTTCAGACTTAGCCTTAACTGAATTAATTAATCGCCCGTTAAAGACTTTTTCGGGCGGTCAAAAACAACGCGCGCTGGTGGCAATCGCACTTGCGAACCCATCGGAATTTTTGTTACTTGATGAACCAACTTCAGCGCTTGATCAAGAAATGACAGATTTGGTACTTAACGCTTTGCTTGCCTCAGATAAAACTTTATTGGTGGCAACACACGATGATCGTATTATGGAAATTGCAAACAATCAGTTAAGACTTTAAGAAACTGAGTTTAAATCCTCTTTGGTGCGAATACTGCTGGCGAATACTGCAGCTATCCCAGTAGTTATCGGCGTACTTATTGCTAAAGCTATAGAGCCAATCAAGATTAAAACAATTTCTTGCGCGATTAATTCGTCATTTATCATTCGGTCAAAAGGTGCACCTGCTGACGTAACCAACATCAAAGTCACAAGCGCAGAGCCAACATAAGCAAAAGCAATTGTGTAAATCGATGAAGCTATGTGGTCACGGCCAACTTTCATACCATTAACAAATAAACTGCGGCGATTGGTTCGTTCTTGACTTTGAGCCAACTCCCAAACTGCAGAACTTTGTGTGACAGTAACGTCATTTAAAGCACCTAAGCTCGCAATAATAATGCTGGCAATTAATAGGTCGCCAAGTTTTACATTTGAGGCGATTGCATCCAGAACTAAATCTTCATCATCGGTAATACCGGTTAACTTTAATAAGCTAGTAGCAAAATATGCACCAAAGCCAGCCAGCACAGTTCCAGAAAGAGTTCCCAGGATTGCCGCACCTGTCTTTAATGAAAATCCATGGACAAAGTAGAGCACGAATGCCACAGTTGCCGATAGCAAAATTGCAATTGATGAAATTACATTTGCACCTGCCAGCAATGTTGGAATTAAGTAATAAATTAAAAGACCAAAAGTTGTAGATAGACCCAGAATTGCACGCAAACCACCGAATCCAGTGATTATAAAAATAACAACTAGAAAGATTCCAAGGATTATTAAAATGCCATTTGTGCGCTCAAAATCGTTAAAGACATATTGATTGCCAGTATCTGTTGGAATTGCTAACACTGAAACTTTGTCGCCGATAGATAGTCCGGACTTAAGAATTATTGGTTCAACATCAAAAGTTATTACTTCACCAACTAAATCTTCATTTGAGATTTTCGCAGCAATTTTTCCACATTTGGATTGAGAAAATGTACCGTCAGTTAACTGGGTAGCTCCATTTGCAATGCAATCGAATTTTGTAATTTGCGTAACTTCAGCAGAGTAAAACTTGGAGTCATTTACATACCCTAGAGAGCCGCTATCAACACCTGATTTTTCTCCAGGCCAAGTGGCGGCCATGAAATAAATTCCAATCAGTGTTAGTGGAATTAAGAATGCAAGCAGCAGCGCATGAACGTATCGTTCACTTCTCTTATCGATCCAATCAACAGATGCCGTTGGATGCAGATCTGTCTTATGAGAATGTTTCGCAGCCATCCATTGATTGTATTGGTGATAGTTAAACATTCACTAAAGAACTTTAGTTAAGCGGATTCTTCGTCTTCTGAAACTAAGCCAAGTGCTGGTTGTTCATATTTAGAATTACGTGGTTCAACTTCAATCTTTGCAACGCTGGGTAGTTCATCGGTGTACCGGCCGAGGTTTTGTATATCAGTTGCTGTTTTCATAACTCGAGTATCAAATGAGCTGACTGCACTATTGAAAGCTTCAACACTTTTCTTTAAGTAATCGCCAATTTTGCTGAAGTGACCAATAAAGACTGAAAGCCGGGCATGAAGTTCACGAGATGTGCGCAAAATTTCATCTGCATTTCGATTTTGGGCATCTTCACGCCACATCATTGAGATGTTACTTAACACTGCAACTAGCGAAGTAGGTGAAGCAAGAACAACTCCGGCGCCAACTGCATCTTCAATTAAGTTTGGGTAAATCTCACAAGCAGCTGCCAGCGAAGATTCAGTTGGGATAAACATAATTACGTAATCTAAAGCCACTTCATCACTTGAGTACGAACGTTTGGATAGCGCTGTTACGTGTGACTTGAGTGCTTTTGCGTGTGACTCTAAGTAGGCAATTTTTCGATCAGGATCAGTTTCTTCAAGTGCATCAAGGTAAGCACTCATTGGCGCCTTACTATCTATATAGAGCACTCGTTGGCCGGGCAAAAATACAGTTACATCAGGCTTACCGGTACCTTCACCCTGTTGTTGTTTCTGCTCAACAAAACTCATATGTTCACTCATGCCGATTAATTCAATAATCCGGCGTAATTGAAGTTCACCCCAACGACCTCGAGTGTCACTACGGCGTAGTGCACTGGATAACAAAGTTGTTTCACCACGAAGTGTCTCCAGGATGGAGTGAGTGTTGGTTACTTGTTCATTAAGCCTGGCGTAGGCATCAGTTCGCTTATTTTCAAGTTCAGCTACCTTATTATCTAGCGACTGCAAACTTTCTTTTAGAGGCTTGATTAATTCTTGAAGTGAAGTATTTGCCGCACGTGTTTGTTCAGCCACAGATTGAGTTGTGGTCTGTAATCTTTGCTCTGTTGAGTTGCTTAGTAATTCTTGAGCAGTAATTAAATGTTCGCGAGCTGCATCGCCAACTTGTCTTCTGATTTCTTCTGGCGTCAACCCACCACTCGATTTAAGACTCCGTGATACGACAGAACTAACTACAAACCCAGTGACTAAGGCAGTGCCTAGTGCGATTCCGACAAGTATTAAGACATCCATTGGACTAGTTTCGCAC
>CAJBBC010000072.1 GCA_903951185.1 uncultured Actinomycetes bacterium | reverse complement strand
TCTCAGAATGACGTAAAAATTGCGCAGCAGTGCCCAGCAGACTGGCTCCAATTACAAACAGGATTGGAAATTTGAATTGCTTTAATGCCATGTCGATTAAATTACGAAAACTCAGTGATTCAAATTGAGTTTTAGGATTTTGCCATAATTCTTTAGATAAGGGCCTGAGGTCTTCAGTGACAATTCGCTTCAATTCATTTGAAATGATTTCCCATTGAGCTGACGAGGGAATAACAGAAAGTTTTGAGATGTCCTTAAGCAATTCCTTAATTTTGTCAGCTAATTCAGAATTCGGATTTAGCTGAGCGGCAGATTGCATAGTCGAAATCGAATTGTCACTGATCAGTAACCTGCTTTCAATTCGAACAGCCTCTTGGATTAGAGATTCACGGGTACTGGTAAATCGTGCCAGCCCAGCTAGGTATAGAGAACCAGCTGGAATTATTAGGACGGCAATGAAACCAGAGGTAATAGTTCTAGGGGCAAGTGCGTTATCAAATTTTGAAATCTCGGTTAACTGTCCACCAATAAATCCTGTAATCAGGCCTTTTGATCCGCCTATTAAGAATGAAAGCAAAAAATAGATTGGCAGCGGAATCAATCCTGTTTCAGTTTTCCTAAATCGAATGGCAAATCTTGCAATTAAAATCATTGAAAGAAATCCAATAAATGATGCAACTAACCATGGAAAAAATGTTATTGGCACTTCTGAGTCAAAGTCTTGGAGAACTGATGACAATATTGATAGTGGGGCTGCAAAATAGAACATAGGCAAGTGAAAAGCCCAAATCCCAGTAATGTCTTCGATTTTTTGCTTAAGTTGCTTTTTCAGATTCAATTGCCACTCCCATTTTGGCAAAATAAGTGCGAGCTAGTTGAACTCGAGAATTAACATCAGGGCTCTGTCCTATTTTTAATTGCTTTGCTAGTCGAGTGATTGTTTGCTCGACTGTTTTCTCGGTTACAAATCTTAATTTTGCAATTTCGGCGTTGGAGTGACCTTTTGCCACTAACCGCAAAGTTTCAATCTGCACATCAGTGAAATCAGTAAGTTTGTAATCCGCATCACTTATTTTTCCAAGTGGTGAATTTCTGGCTTCTTCGAGCGTTTCGATCAGTATCTGTTTATTAGCAATTTGCTGCTTAACCAAATAGCGGGTGCCCGTTGGTAAATCTGGCAGATTAGGTCGATGCAAACGTGGATCTTCGTAACTAGTGAGCAAAATAAGTCCAATTTTTGGATCTAGTCTTCGAAGGCCATAGGCAAGATCTATCCCAGTTGGTCCCTCCCCAAGATCTAAGTCAATGATTGCTACTTTGGGATGACCACTTTTTGTAAAAGCAAAGCCTTTGGCGGCTGTTGATTCGCCATGAGCAATAAATCCAGATGAGGCAATGACACCAGTGACCATGGAAAGAGTAAACGCGTCATCATCTATCACTAAAACCAAATCTGGTGTCATTGTCTAAGTATCGCGCCTATTCGCAGACTGGGAATGCAAACAACGAGTCAATTAACAAAAGAAAGTTTCAATTTTGAAATTCGGGGGCTAACCCAGAAACTCATTAATTAGGCATCTGGGGTAGCCCTTTAATTTATGGAATTAACCCAGTAATCCACATTTATTTGAAAGATTTCCCATACCTTGAGCAAGCACAAGCTATCTCGAGGGAAAATGCGCAGCCTAAAATTATTTTCAGCTTCGACTCTTGTTTTCGCGCTATTGGTTTCAATGCTTACAATCCAAAGCGCAAAAGCTGATGATGTCACATATTATGGTGCCGCCAATAGCCAAATTTATTTAAATTCAGATGGTCAATTGATTCTCAAATGGTGGAATGACATTCGAGATCCTGCGGTTTCTGTTGCGGGGTCCAACCTCCCGCTTGTTTTTGATATTAGTTATACCGGTGCCACGATGTTAGGTGAGTCAATTATTCAGACTTTTGGACAAGTTACCGCGAAATGGGGAGACTACGATCTTCCGCCCCAAACAGACGAAAATGGAATCTACCGCGAATACATGATTCCGTTGCCGGCGATAGTCGGTGAAACTTATACGGCAACTATCGTTACTTGGTTTGATGCCAGGAATATCGCGGGGAGTAGCGCAACTTCCGCCGAAGTTTCTTTTACTGTTACTGAAGCCCCGACAACAAGAGAGGATCCTGGGCCCGGTGATGACGAGCAGCTTCCACTTGAGTCGTGCAATTCAACCCCAAACGATCCTCGCAAAGTATTAATGCTGAGTATCACTTACTCGGAAGTCCTTGACGGTCATAGTGGCTATCGCACTGATGTGGAAGAATCTGATTCGCGTCTACACAATTATTTATGCACTATTGGTGCTCGCGTTGATATCTTCAATGGTTCTGCAGAGGGTTGGGCTGAGCTTGAGTACTATACAGATTTAATCATTCCAGCCAGCATCGGTTACGAAACTTCCATCTTGGCTGACTCACGAATAATGACTGCTGAAATTTTGGCTGAGATAAAAACCTGGGTGAGAAATGGCGGGAATATTCAAATACTCGGGACTTACGCTCAGCGCGAGTTAATTTCAGAACTCACCGATACTGATATCTCGGGTAACTTTAGCCTGCCCTATCTTGATTCGGACCATACTGCAGTCATCAAAGACTTTACTTATGATGCCGCTGGCGATCCTCAGCACATACCTAATTTTCCAGATTCGCTGGAGATAAACACTCAGACACCACAATTAGAAGTAGATGCGCTAAGTGTTTTATACAAAGATTCTATTTTCAAGAAAAAAAGTATTTTGCTTGACGAAGCTGGATATTATTTATCCGCTCGCAATTATTTGATAGCAGGGATTCACCCTGAAGGATTTGGGCAAATTGGGATATTTTCAGCTGCGTTGTTTGATGAGGTTGATAACCCAAACGAATTTAGTGCAGCTGCCCTATCAGACTGGCTAGTGGTAATTGGTGCAAGTTTGTCAGGACACCTGAGTAGCAACATTGCTTTAGAGCCTGACGATGCAGCCGGTTTTGAATTCGAATCGATTGGCACATCGGTTGTCGGAGGCGATCCTGGCGGCGATCTGATTGAAATGGGAAATGGAGCTTTTGATAATGGTTTAGTTGTCAGGCTTGGAAACAATCAAAATCCGATCACGATTCCCTGCGCTAATACCTCAAAGAATCCTTCGATTTTGCGTAAATCGGCCATCGGAACATCTCTAATTTGCGGAAAAGTACATCTTGATGATGGGCGCTCTGAAGCGGGGGTTGATGCCCAGTTAATTCGGTGGTTCTCCACTGATAAATCTTGGATCCGCACTAGCGTCAAATTCTCATCAAAAATTTACTACCAGGGTTTCGTAGGGTTATTTTCCGATTTAGGCAGTGATGAGCAAACTGTTATTCATCAGACCAACGTTTACCCTTTTGGTGTAGATGATCTAAGTAGTGTTGAAAATGATCTCACTTGGTTCACTTCAGGCGTTGATCAAAATGCTGAATCATATGCTGGGGAGAGTTCTCCTGTGGTGATATCAATGTTAAACAGTTTAGGTCCGGATTCTCGAGGTGGCCAAGGGGCCGAATACCCTGAAGAACTTTATCGACCTGGCGGCGCAGGTTATTTAGTCAATCGCTCACAGACCTTAACGTATGAAAATTTTGACGTTGGCGGTCCCGGTAATGCCTTTGATATTTCATTTAGCTGGTTTACGGGATTAGTAAATTACGAACCTGGTTGTGATCGTGAAGCAGCAAATCTCGCAGTTGATGCTGCTAATGAATTTATGGCAGAAAACGTAACTGCAATCACGGAAGAAGGTGAAGTGGTTGACTATGACTTCACGTACATAAATGATGAAACCGCTTCAATTTTCGCGCTAGAAGATGAGATCTATTCTGGTGATTTAAAATTGCCCAGCTTAGAAAATGACTGCGAGCCATATCAGGTTTTGCCGGTTTTGAGTGAACAAAATGTTGCAATCGACTCGGCAACCATTCAAGTGGCTGAAACTTTTCAAGTTGATGAAAATGAAGCTGACTTTGGCACAACTGAATATGAAATGCAACTTAAACTCGATAGCGATGTCGATTGGGAACAACTGACCAATGCTGTTTGGCAAGATGGTCATTGGGGCGTAACTGTAACTGGACTTTCTTATTCAACTTTGTATTCAGCAAGATCCAGAGCCTGGGATGGCGATCGACATGGGCCTTGGTCTGAAGAAATATTTTTTCGAACTCTTGCCGAAGTATCTGAAAGTCCCTCGCCAGCCCCATCTAGCGAATCGACTGTCTCGCCACCATTGCCAAATCAAACCCCATCTAGTTACTCAGGTGTAGTAATCAATGCTCAACCTTCAGTGCAGACTGCACCTGCAACACCTACCCAAATTAAGCCCGGAAAGAAGTTAATTTTCGGAGTAACCTGGGGCAATCTGCCACTGAAAGTCACTAGTTTAGGGGCTTGTAAAACAACGCAAACTTCAAAATTTGTTCGTGTGCAAGTTGGTAAAAGGAAAAGATTCATAAAGATTCAAACTGGCTGGAAAGTTACAATGTCTCGAAAAAATGGAACTTGCACTGTAATTTTTGTGAATACTGGCGACAGTGATACAGAGGCACTTACCCAAACCGCGACTATTCAAGTCAAAAAGTAGTGAATAATCCTCACATCTAAATATGGAAACAAAGAATTTACTCTTGTGAATTTCTGTTTTACTCTTATCTATAGACGAGTCGGTTGGATGATCGCGGGTATCTGGGTTAATTCCCGAATATTCGAGGAAAGTCCGGACTCCGCAGGGCAGAGTGGTGGATAACGTCCACTTGGGGTGACCCACAGGAAAGTGCAACAGAAAGTAAACCGCCTAATTTATTAGGTAAGGGTGAAACGGTGAGGTAAGAGCTCACCAGTAATTGTGGCAACACAGTTAGCTAGGTAAACCCCACTCGGAGCAAGACCAAGAGGACCGCAAGGTCTGAGCAGGTGCCGGCCCGGCATCAGCCTGCAGGTAGGTTGCATCAGGTTGTTGGTAACAACAATCGCAGATGGATGATCATCGCGCTTAGCGTACAGAATCCGGCTTACAGACCGACTCGTCTTCTTTTCTGTGTAAGGCGACCAAGCAACCATTCTGCTGGACCTTTTGAAAACCTGGATAGCAACAACTTTGAAGCAATTAGAAGTGATAACCAAACCAGAATTGCGATTATGAATGATTTCCAGAAATCAATTTTCTGGAATAGCCCAAGGCCCCAAGGCCCATAAATTAGAGATAAAACAAGGGATTGCAAAATGTAGTTAGTGAGCGACATTCGACCCGGAAAACTTAATTGCATCAACCAATGGCCTGACTTTTCAAGTTGCTTAAGCATTAAGCCGATGTATCCCATGCTCAAAAGTGGAGCAAATATCAATGAAACTACTAACACCCAAAAGTACAAAGATTCTGATCGATTTTCCGAGTTTTCATTTACCATAAAGATGACTCCAGTAAAAACCTGAATTGGCAAACCCAGACCCAGGCCATACTTAATCATTAAATCCAGTCGAAGGACCTTACTCTCAGATGACAATGCTGACTTCCTTGCTGCCAGTAGACCAAGCAAAAAAGCAACAAAAACTGGTGCGCCTTGAATCAGTAACTCGAGCGCAATTGTCTGTGTCCAGATATCAATACGCGCTGGTATGGATTCTAGGTAGTCACCTGAACTCATGACTTGGGTAAAGGTTTGTGCAATTGGATTGCTCTTAATTGGCTCGGGATACAACTGACCAAGAAGAGCTAAGAGAATCATGAATAGAGAAAAAGTTGCGTATATGACGATTGCCCAAATTTTGATCGATCTATCACTACGATTGAAAAACAAAGTCAGGACAAGCCCCAGACTTCCGTATAAAAATAATATGTCCCCATGCCACAACAATGTGAAGTGGAATGCACCAAAAATCATAAGCACAACAGCACGGCGAATCCACCGTGGCGAATTCTTTGCATCGTGACCAATAATGTAATGCGAGCTATAGCCAAAGAGAAAAGAGAATATGAGGAAGAACTTGCCCTCAAAGAGAGTGAAAACCAAAAATCCCGCTAAGGAATTTCCTAGTCCAGACATTGATTCTTTGCCAATGCCCTCGCTGGGATCATTAGAAAAAAAGGCAAGATTGACGATGATTATTCCGAGTAGAGAAAATCCTCGAAGAACATCTGGAGCGGAATCTCTAACTTTAGATATCTGCGCCATCATTCCACGACTGTACACCCGGCATTCGCGGGGGAGTTCAGGTCGTTCTCCGGCTTACAGACCGACTCGTCTCATTAGTAATCTTTGAACATGGAATTGGAAAAGATCAACGGACTTCGAGTATTGGAGTTCGGAGATCCTGGTGATCTACGCACAAGACTGATAGACCTCGTGGTTAACGGAAATAAGCGTGCTACTGCGGGAGCCCTGGATTGGGACTACGAACCAGGCGAGTCGATTGAAGCAGTAGGCGAGAAGTTTGCTGTCGTGGGTAATGGCCACGAACATGTTGCAACCATACAGATAACTCGGGTCGAGATTTCAAGGTTTGCCGACGTACCAGATGAATTTGCGCTTGCCGAAGCTGAAGGTGATCTCACTGGCGATGACTTTAGAAAGAGTCACTTTAAATTCTGGACTGATTGTGGTTATGAGATAGATGATGAATCAAAAATTGTCATGGCCTATTTCGAGGTTCTTGAAGTTCTTTAATTCCGAGTGGCGCAAGCAGATAGAATCCGGCTTATAGGGCGACTCTTCTTTTCTATATTCACAGGGTATTCACACCAGTGGTTACCGATTTGAAGAATTCGAGCAGATAAACTTCTCGAATGAAAATTAAAACTATTGCAATTTCGGCAACAGCACTTGTTCTTATGGGTGGAGTAGTAGGAGTTCAACAATACATTTCATCGCAGATCACTTCAAAGGTTCAGCGAGAGATGCCCAATGCTTCAGGTATTAGCGCCTCTGTTCCGTTGGTAGATGTACCAAGCAATCTGACTTCTGATTCAATTAAATCTGCAGACATAAACATCAAGAGTTTTGCTCTTAAAGAGAGCGGCACAAAGACTTCGTTAGACATAGCTGCATCAAGTATCAGTAAAGCTAAGCCAACCCTGATTGGCTCTTTAGAAGTAACCGCCACTATTCCTGCATCGACAATTACGAAACAATCTGAATTTAACAATGCACAAATTGTGGGTAATACTCTCCAGGTAGCAGCAGGAGCTGGCGGAATGGGTACAGCGATCCTGATTCCAAAGTACTCAAATAGTCAGCTTTATTTTGAACTTCAGAGTGTTTCAATCCTTGGTAATCAAATCCCTGCGGCATCATTACCGGCCGATCTTCAAAATCAAATAAAAAGTAGGAGCCAAAGAAGTCTGACGCCACCAAAGGGGCTTAAAGTTAAATCCGTTTCACTCAGCAGTAAAGGACTGTCAAAATGTCCGGAAACAACATTCAACTGGGCAATCTTGGATCTGGTTTATAGTTGGAACTATGAAGCTCGATATCAAAAAAGTGTTTCCCAATAATCCTTCAAAGTTTGAAGGATTTCGCATAATTCGTTTTGTTGCTCTGCTCTTTATGTTAGTTATGGTTGTTCGCAGCTGCATTCACCTCTTCGCAGCTGATGGTGGCGCTCAGAGCATCGCTGGCATTGATACATCGGTTGAAGGTGGAGATAACATCATTGCGATTTTTCACCAATGGGGTGCAATACAACTAATTCTCGCCATCCTCCTGCTTGTATTGTTTTTCGTTTATCCAGGATTGACTCCATTTATATTGCTAACTCTTACCCTTGATCCAGTCTTGCGTTTTGTTGCCGGACAGCAGATGAGTTTAACGACCACAGGAACACCACCCGGTGAAGCATTAAACGGGGT
>CAJBBC010000071.1 GCA_903951185.1 uncultured Actinomycetes bacterium | reverse complement strand
CTCGGATAAGAAACTAATCACACCTAGTGCACCAGTTGAATCAGTATGTGTTCCACCACAAAGTTCTTTAGCCCAGTCACCAATACTTACAACTCGAACTTGATCCCCATACTTCTCACCAAATAAAGCCATGGCTCCTGTTTTACGAGCCTCATCCTGAGTCATTAGTTGGCTATTTACTTTTAGGTCTTGAATCAAAATCTCATTCACTTTTGCTTCGACATCATTCAAAATAGAATCAGGTACCGCGCCGGCGCTAGGAAAATCAAAACGGAAACGGCCGGGGCTATTTTCTGAACCCATCTGCGTTGCAGTTTCACCTAGTGCTTCACGAAATGCTTTATGTACCATGTGGGTTGCCGTATGTGCCCGAGATATTGCTAACCGTCGTGTGATGTCGACGCTAGTTAAACCTGTGTTACCTACCGCAACTTCACCAGCAATAACTTTTCCGCGGTGAACAAATAGCCCGGGTACTGGTGTTTGTACATCAGTAATCTGTATAACGCCACCATTAGCCAGCGAAATTAATCCCTGATCCGCAAGTTGTCCGCCGCCTTCAGCATAAAAAGCAGTTCGGTCAACGACTATTTCAACTTCTTGACCTAGTTTTGCATTTTTAACATCGTTGCCATCCACCAAGATTCCGGAGATTTTAGATTCAGTTTCGACTTCGTGATATCCGGTGAACTGCGTTACTCCACTTTTGCCCATTATGTCGCGATAGGAAGTTACCGCCGCAACTCCGCTTTTACGAGATTGTGCATCAGCTTTAGCGCGTGACCGCTGTTCTTGCATTAATTCCCGGAAGCCTTGTTCATCAACGCTTACGCCTTGTTCACTGGCCATTTCGAGTGTTAAGTCGATTGGAAAACCGAAAGTGTCGTGAAGTGCAAAAGCAGAGCTTCCACTTAGTTGCTGGCTCTTCTCTTTCTTAAGGTCAGCTACTGCTAAGTCAAACATCGACGTACCGCGTTCAAGTGTCGATAAGAACGAATCTTCCTCAGCTACGGCAATTGTTGTGATCCGGCCTAAGTTGGTGACGAGTTCTGGATACTGCGGTGCCATAGCTTGAACACTTGCGGAAATTAACTCAGAAATCGTTGCTTCATGGGCTCCGAGTAAACGCATGTTACGAACCACACGACGAAGAATTCGTCGCAACACATACCCACGTCCTTCATTGCCTGGTAGGACTCCATCGGCAATTAAAAATGCACACGTGCGTGCATGATCAGCAATAACTCTTAAAGCAATATCAGACTTGGGATTTTTTCCGTACTTAGCGCCAGTTAATTGACTGGCCCGATCAAGAATTATTTTGGTTGTATCAATTTCATAAATATTCTCAACACCTTGTAAAAGTGCAGCCATTCGTTCTAAGCCCATACCAGTGTCAATATTTTTAGCTGGCAGTTCGCCCAAAATTGGGTACCCTTCTTTGCCTGGGCCAGCACCGCGTTCAAATTGCATGAAAACTAAATTCCACACCTCTAAGTAACGATCTTCGTCTACTATCGGACCGCCGTCTCGCCCATATGCTGGGCCACGATCGTAATAAATCTCAGAACATGGACCACACGGTCCAGGCACACCCATCGACCAGAAGTTATCAGCCATATCTCGACGTTGAATTCGTTCCATCGGCAAACCAACTTGTTTATGCCAAATGTCGACACTTTCATCGTCATCTAGATAAACAGTTGCCCACAGCTTTTCTTCCGGGAAACCGTAACCACCATCGGAAACAGATTTTGTTAAGAGCTCCCAGGCAAACGGAATCGCTTCATGCTTGAAGTAGTCACCAAATGAAAAGTTGCCACACATTTGAAAGAACGATGCATGGCGTGTGGTTTTACCAACTTCTTCAATGTCTAGAGTTCTAACAACTTTTTGAACACTTGTTGCGCGTTTATATGGAGCTGGAGCCTCACCTAGAAAATACGGTTTGAATGGAACCATTCCTGCATTGACGAACAGCAACGTTGGATCGTCTAGTAATAAGGAAGCGCTCGGAACTACTGTGTGCCCCTTGGATTCGAAGTAATCCAAGAACCGTTGGCGGATGTCAGCGGATTCCACAGTTCGTCCTTTCTGGAGTATTGATTGCCAAAAATCTCGTAAAACACAACCCTAACGAATGGAACGGTAATAAGTTACTTGCGCCCTAATAAGCCGCGTACCTTTTCCCAAACTTTGGCCAGCGTTACTTCATGTCCGCGTTCAACCGGGACGTAATAACGGCTATCTGCTAACACTTCTGGCAAATAAGGCTGACTAGCAACACCTTGAATGACATCGTGTGGGTATTGATAGCCAACTCCATGGCCTAGGTCGCCCGCGCGGGCGTAATGACTATCTCTTAAGTGCGCAGGCACTTCACCAATGTTCCCAGATCGTAAATCAGCGATCGCAGCATCAATAGCCAGATATGCCGAGTTTGACTTTGGCGCTAAAGAAAGTTCGATTGTTGCTTGCGCCAAGGTAATTCGCGCTTCAGGAAAACCGATCAAAGCTACAGTTTGGGCAGCAGCAACTGCAGTTTGCAGCGCAGTGGGCTGAGCTAAGCCAATATCTTCACTCGCCAGAATCATTAATCTACGAGCGATAAATCTCGGATCTTCGCCAGCCTCAATCATCCGAGCCAGATAGTGTAAGGCAGCATCTACGTCTGACCCTCGCACACTCTTTATGAAAGCACTTACTACGTCATAATGTTGATCGCCGGCACGATCGTATCGAATTACAGCATGATCACTAGCTGTTTCCAAATGCTCAAGTGTGATTGCAGTTGCATTTTGGGCCAAGCAAACAGCCGACGCGGCTTCTAAGATTGTTAAAGCACGCCTGGCATCTCCACCAGCTAATCTAACTAGTGCGTTCAGCGCATCATTTTCAATAGCTACTTTTTTATCTAAACCACGAGGATCAGTTAAAGCACGAGTAATTAGACTCTCGACATTTTCATCAGACAGACTCGTTAAAGTCACCAAGAGAGAGCGTGAAAGCAAGGGAGCTATAACTGAAAAACTAGGATTCTCTGTAGTCGCTGCAACAAGTGTGACACTGCCGCTTTCCACTCCAGGTAAAAGTGCATCCTGTTGTGCCTTATTGAAACGATGAACCTCATCAACAAAAAGCACTGTTTGAGCGCCGTATAGCGAACGATTTTGATCTGCTGCGGCAATTACTTCGCGCACATCTTTTACGCCAGCGGTTACCGCGGATAACTCAACAAATTTTGCGTTTCCGGCTCGAGCCATTAATTGGGCCAGGGTAGTTTTTCCAGTTCCTGGTGGACCCCAAAGTATTACTGAAGTTTTTACCTCTGTTTTATTCTCAGACAGTAATCTCTGAAGCGGACCACCTTGATTTAATGCGTGTCCTTGACCGACGAATTCCGCAACTGTACGCGGTCGCATCCGCACAGCAAGTGGCGCCACCCCACCCTCTTGATCAAATAAGGATGACGACACTATTTCTCTTGAGCTAAATTTTCTTGTGCTGGAAAAGGATCAGCATCTATCCCCGCTTCAAGACGCTGTTGATCGGTAATCGGTGTTGGCGCACTCGTGAGCGGATCAAAACCTGCACCTGTTTTTGGAAAAGCTATTACATCACGCAAACTTGGCGCGTCAGCCAACAGCATACAAATGCGATCCCATCCAAACGCTATTCCGCCATGTGGCGGTGGACCGAAAGCAAAAGCATCGAGTAAGAATCCAAATTTATCTTTAGCTTCTTCGTCTGATAAACCTAAGGTTTTAAATACGCGTTCTTGAACATCACTTTGGTGGATACGTATTGAACCGCCGCCAATTTCATTTCCGTTACAAACAATGTCGTACGCCCAAGCCAAAGCTTCACCTGGTGATTCTTCAAATCGATTCAACCATTCAGAATTAGGGGAAGTGAATGGGTGATGTACCGCAGTCCAAGAACCATCATCAGTTAATTCAAACATCGGTGCATCAACAATCCATAGGAACGACCACTCGTCTGAATTGATTAGTCCACATCTTTCGCCAACTTCTTGACGCACTGCACCGAGTAATTGCTGAGTTGTTGACTTTGTGCCAGCGCCAAAGAATGCGCAATCCCCTGGTTTAGCGTTCAGTTGCCGGGCTAGCCCAGCACGCTCGCTTTCAGAAAGATTCTTAGCAACTGGTCCACCTAAAGTGCCATCGCTTTCGAAAGTTACGTAAGCCAAACCTTTAGCCCCACGTTGTTTAGCCCACTCTTGCCATGCATCAAAAGTTCGACGAGGTTGGTCAGCTCCGCCAGGCATAATGACCGCACCAACATAATCATTCTGGAAAACACGAAATTGTGTCTCTTTGAAATATTCTGTGCAATCGGTTAGTTCTAAATCAAAACGTAAGTCCGGCTTATCTGATCCGTAACGGTCCATAGCTTCGAAATACGTCATGCGCGGAATATCACCGATCTTATGACCAAGTGTTCCGAGCCAAAGATTGCGAACTATAGCTTCGCCCACTTCAATAATGTCTTCTTGCTCAACGAAACTCATTTCGATATCGAGTTGAGTAAATTCAGGTTGGCGATCTTTACGAAAATCCTCATCACGGTAGCAACGAGCGATTTGGTAATAGCGTTCCATCCCAGCCACCATAAGTAACTGTTTGAAGAGTTGAGGACTTTGAGGCAATGCGTACCAGTGACCTGGCTGTAAACGCACGGGGACAAGGAAGTCTCTAGCGCCTTCTGGCGTAGATCTGGTCAACGTAGGAGTTTCAATTTCGACAAAATTGCGGGTATGTAAAACTTCTCGAGCTAACCGGTTAACTTCGCTTCGCATCCGTAGCGCATTTCCTTGCGATGGGCGACGTAGGTCCAGGTAGCGATACTTAAATCGAGTTTCGTCTCCTACATTGACACTGTCATCAATTGGGAAAGGAAGTGGCGCGCTTTTACTAAGAACCTCAACAGTGCTAGCTAAAACTTCAATTGCACCAGTTGGTATTTCTGAATTTTCATTGCCAGTCGGGCGAATGCGAATTTCGCCAATTACGCGCAGGCAATATTCGTTACGTAAATCGCCAGCTACATTTTCATCATTTACAACAACTTGAACTGTGCCACTGCTATCGCGTAGATCCAGAAATGCGATTCCACCATGATCACGTCGTCGACCCACCCAGCCGGTTAAAGTGACGGACTGGCCGGCGTGCTCGGGACGCAAAAGTCCAGCGTCATGTGTACGTAACATGTATTCCTCGTCGAGTGTGGAAACTATTTACTTAAATGATTGATAACTAAGTCTAGTGCGACAGTAACCTGATCCCCGGTCTCTAGGTTTTTTAGCACCGCGTTATCGCTAGCTAACTCTTCATCGCCGATAAGCACTGCGAACTTAGCGCCAGATTTGTCTGCATTTTTCATCGCAGCTTTAATACTGCGGCCATCTAGGGCCAAATCTGCGCCAATGCCTGCGCTACGAAGTTGGCCTAATAATTTCATGGCTACTATTTCAGCTGAAGTTCCGAGCGGGATAACGAATGCGGTTAACTGCGTTGGATCTGCTAGCTCAATGTTTTCAGCTTGCACCGCTAAGCAGGTCCGATCGACACCTAAACCAAAACCAACTCCACCCATTGATGGGCCACCAAGTGTTTCAATTAGGCCGTCATACCGCCCGCCACCACCGATTGCCGATTGAGCACCAAGTCCATCATGAACGCATTCAAAAGTTGTTCGAACGTAGTAATCGAGTCCACGAACTAATCTCGGTGCATTTTCATAAACCACACCGAGTGCATCTAAGTAGCCAAGTACCGCAGCATGATGTTTAGCACAATCACTACATAAGTGATCTGGCATAAGAGGTGCATCGATTAGAAGTGCTTGAACTTCCGAGCGCTTGTCATCAAGAACTCTAAGCGGATTGATTGTTGCTCGATTACGAGTATTTTCATCTAAATCTAAAGTATCTAAAAACTTAACCAGTTCATTTCGATATGCTGGTCGACAATCTTTGCACCCAAGTGAGTTAACCAGTAGTCGAACTTTTTTCAAGCTAAGTAGTTCTCGCTGCGCATAAATCGCCATCCAAATAACTTCTGCATCTAAAGCTGGATCCATAGATCCGATTGCTTCGACACCTACTTGGGTGTGCTGACGGTAACGACCTGATTGTGGTTGTTCATATCTAAAATGTGGACCGGTGTACCAAACTTTTGCCGGTAATGCTCCCCTGTCCATTCGATTTTCAAGCATTGCTCGAAGTACGCCAGCTGTTCCTTCGGGCCGGAGCGTCAGGCTGCGTCCACCTTTGTCTTCGAAGGTGTACATCTCTTTAGACACCACATCGGTTGACTCACCAACACCTTTCACAAATAGTGCAGTGTCTTCAAATATTGGAGTTTCGATGTAGCCGTAACCAGAAAGTATTGGTGGTGTTGATAACGCAGTTTTTACCTGTAACCAAAGTTTTGAGAATGGTGGGATGACGTCATAAGTACCTTTAGGTGCTTTGAAAAGTTCACTCATGTAGCCGATAGTCCTTGGTTAACTCGTAAAAGGTATTGGTTTGTCGATTGTTCTATATCCATTCTGCTAGATGGGCCATGACCTGGGTAGATCAACGCACTATCTGGCAGCCGGCAAATAATTTCTTTTAAAGTTTGATTCATTTGTTCCGGTGAACTGCCAGGAAGATCGGTTCGGCCGATTGCCCCAGCGAATAACGTGTCGCCAGTAAAGACTGTTAATTCCGGATCGCTTACTGTGAAAATTACAGACCCCGCTGTATGGCCAGGTGTATGGATTACAGTGAAATCAAGACCAGCCAGACTAATTTGATGGCGATCAGTTACTTCAATCAATTCACTAGGTTCAGCAAAAACATCATCTGTGCCAATCAACTCAGGTAAGAGCGCTTTCGTTTGGGCAGATAATCCTGCACCAGGATCGGTTAGTAGGTGTCGGTCAGCTCCGTGAATAAATGCTGGGATTTCATAACCATTTGCAACCGGGAAAACTGACCAGATGTGATCCAAGTGCCCATGGGTAATAAGTATGGCGATTGGCTTTAAATTTTGCTTTTCCAATGCTTCCTTGATGCCAGGCAGAGCATTTTGTCCTGGATCAATAATGATGCATTCGCTATTTGCCTGTGGAGCCAGTACATAGCAATTGGTCTGCCACGGTCCAGCTTCGAAACTATTGATTAACAATGTTTTCCTCCACGAATATCTGGCTATTCTGCTCCACTGAAAAAGGCTACCGTGTCCATCACTAATCCCAGATTACATAGAATGTCTAAGTGTCAATTAAACGTGAAAAAGAACTTGCTCGTGCAAAATTCGAACGTCAACAAAATCGACGTAAATCTAGACAGAGCCGCTCTAGATTTTTGAAACTAATCCTGTTGGTTAGTGCTATTGGCGCAGTTGGTTACTACTTCACTGACCAGCTGGGTAGTGATTCGGCGTTACCGACACCAATTACATCCACCGCTCCCATTTTCGCAACCGCTCCGCAAATAGCAGGTTGTACAGAAGCCATGACCCCTAGAGCGAACAATATTTCATTCCCAAATGCGCCTACTCAAAGTAGTGCTCCAACGGAAATAAATCTGGAAACAAACTGTGGCGACATCACCATCCAGACAAATAGTGACGCTCCAAATACTGTTAGTAACATAAGTTTTTTGATCGACAACAACTTTTATAACGGAATTAAATGCCATCGGCTAACTACTGACGGAATATACATACTGCAATGTGGTGATCCGATTGGTGACGGTAAAGGTAGCCCGGGCTTCAAATTTGACGATGAGAATCTCCCTGTTGATTCCGGAAATGGCACAGTGATTTATCCGGCTGGGACGGTAGCGATGGCAAATAGTGGGCCAAATACAAATGGCAGCCAATTCT
>CAJBBC010000070.1 GCA_903951185.1 uncultured Actinomycetes bacterium | reverse complement strand
CTTTTGCACAGTGTCTAAATCAAATGGATTGCCAAGGGTATGCGCCATCATGATTGCTTTTGTTTTCGGAGAAATTGCTTCAGCAAGCATTCCAGCTTTTGCATCATATGTGCCAAGTTCAACATCCACGACAACTGGTTTAAGGTTATTTTGAATTATTGGATTCACGGTTGTTGGAAAACCCATTGCCAAAGTCAAAACTTCGTCTCCCGGTTTAAGTGCGCGCTCCCCTAGTTTTGGACTGGTTAGCCCTGAAAGAGCCACCAAGTTTGCACTTGACCCACTGTTGACAAAAAGCGCACTTCTAGCGCCAACGAATTTTGCTAATTGCCTTTCAAACTCTTCAGTAAATCTTCCTGCGGTAAGCCAGCCATCAAGAGATGCATCAACTAATGCTGCGTAGTCGTCGGTATCCAAAACTTTGCCAGAAACCGGCACTGGTGTTTCACCTGGAATGAATGGCTGGGGCATTAATTTCTTTTGGGCGAAGGTGCGAACACTTTCGAGAATGTTGTCACGATCTTTGGCTGAGCCATCATTAGTCACTATTTATCCCGCAATTCGCATAAGAAAATGGATTTAAACCAAGAATCCTTTAAACTCTTACTTATTAGTTTATTAAGTTCCTTTTAATAAGCCAACATATGGACCTGGTCTACTGAGGAGTTATATGAAAGTCGTTATTTTAGCAGGCGGCTTTGGCACTCGGCTTAGAGAAGAAACTGAATTTAAACCAAAACCAATGGTTGAAATCGGTGGCCACCCGGTGCTTTGGCATATTATGAAAAACTTCTCAAATTTTGGTCATAATGAATTTATTATCGCAACCGGTTACAAAAGTGAAGTTATTAAAGATTATTTCTTACACTACAAAACTCGAAATAACGACTTTACGATTTCCCTTGGTAAGCACGATTCACTTACAGTCCATGGCCAAGATGAGCAGGACTGGAAAGTTACAATCGCTGATACTGGTTTGAATACTTTGACCAGTGGCCGTTTAGTTGGCGCTGCCAAATATCTCGATCCCAATGAAGATTTTCTCTTAACTTATGGAGATGGGTTAGCAAACGTTGATCTCGATGCGTTGATTAAAAATCACAAAGCTGCCAAGAAATTAGCTACAGTCACTGTAGTTCAACCGCTCAGTAGATTTGGCGTGGTTGATCTTGATTCCAGCGATCAAGTCATGCAATTTCGGGAGAAGCCTCAAGTTGAAGGTTGGATTAATGTTGGATTTTTTGTGATGAATCCAAAAGCGCTTCAATATGTAGATCCAGAAGGTGCGCTAGAGCAGGAGCCACTTTCCAAGTTGGCTACCGATAAAAACTTGAATGCGTATCGACATTCAGGTTTTTGGCAACCAATGGATACTTACCGAGAAGCACAGCTACTAAACGAACTTTGGAATTCAGGTAATGCTCCATGGAAAACTTGGTAAAACTAACGCTGGCTAAGCATTTCTTTACAAGTTTTAACAAGGCCTAATACATCCAAGCCAGATAGCGAACGCAAATAATCTTGCGATCCAATTTGATTTATCTGAAATTCTTTGACAAATAAGTGTTCGAATATAAGTTCAACTTTCGCTTTATTAAAGTTTTCCAAAATAGAAGCTGCCAGGCCACCACGTTCAACGTGCTCTTCAACCACAAGGATCTTCTGACTTGTAATTAAGTCTCGTAAGAACTCAACTTCCAAAGGCTGAATTCTTGGAATTGAGATTACTTGAATTGAATGCTCTGAACTTAATGATTTGGCAGCTTGAGTGCAATTTTCTGCAATCGCTCCGCTTGCAAGAATTGTTAAGTCAGTACCCGATGTGAGTTCACGGACACTACCAGCGATTTCATTTGAACTATTCGCAGAAATGTTTGGTTCACCGTTTTTGCCTAATCTTATATACGCAGGTTTACCATTTTTATGGCTTTGAGCAAGTACTTGATTTGTTTCACTTGGATCGCTCGGTGAATAAATTGAAATATTCGGAAGCGCTCGCATTGCCGCGATATCTTCAATGCCATGGTGTGTGTAGCCAAGCGTGCCATACCCAAGCCCGCCACCAACTGAAACAATTGTGACTGGCAAGTCGTGGTAGCAAACATCATTTCGAATTTGTTCTAAACATCGGAAAGTTGGAAAGTTTGCAATTGAGTAAACAAACGGCCGCATACCCGATTTTGCTAATCCAGCTGCAATACTCATCATTGATTGTTCAGCGACTCCGCAATTCCAAAATCTTTCCGGAAATTTATCGGCGAATTTTTCAACAACACCAAAACCCAAGTCACCAGTCAAGAGTGCGATACGATCATCTTCTTCTGCTAGCTCAATAAGTGATTTAATAAAAGCGTCTCTCACGATTGCGCCTCTAATTCAAGTAATGCTGCGGCTAACTGCTCATCAGATGGTGGGCGGTAGTGCCAGACGACTTGATTTTCCATAAATGAGATGCCTCTACCTTTAATGGTGTTGGCGATAATTACATTCGGCTTACTGCTGACAGGCTTCCTTATATTTGAAATTATCTCTTTCATGGCTTCATGGTCATGGCCGTCTACTTCAGAGACATTCCACCCAAAAGATTCCCACTTAGATTTAAACGGCTCGAGTGAAATGGTTTCTTCTGTGTCGCCAAAAGATTGCAGTCTATTTCGGTCAATTATCGCGACTAAATTTCCAACTTCGAACTGATTGGCTATTAATGCAGATTCCCAAGTTGTACCCTCATCACATTCGCCATCTGACATGACTACGTAAACAAAGGAATTCGCATTCGATCGTTTTCGGGCAAGTGCTAAACCTATACCTAGTGGTAACCCATGGCCGAGTGAGCCGGTTGAGAAGGGGATTCCAGGCACTTTTCCGAATGTTACGTGACCGCCAATTAGCGAACCGTCTTCGCAATATGATTCCAGTATTGCGGTTTCAAAAAATCCAGAATTAGCCAGGACTGCATATGTGCCCGCTGCAGCATGGCCTTTCGAAACTAATACTTGATCACTTGCCAAACTGTCGGGATTAGTTTTTGAAATATTTCCTACATCGCTATATAGGACTGACAAAATATCAATTACTGAAAGTGATGAGCCAAGGTGTGCAGCTTTAGCAGCGTGCACCATTTTTAGGCAACTGATTCGCGAATTATGCGCAATTTCTTGCGACTTACTCTTGATTAACTCGCTCACTTAATTTCCTAATAAATCTCTAGAAAAAGCCTCTCTGCTAGACTAACAACAACTTTTGTGAATTTAGGACTTATCAATGCGTGCAGGTAGTTACACAACAGAAAACCAAATTTTAAATGTTTTTTCCTTTATGAAGTCGGCTACCAATCTACGTGAAACCCAAGTTCGAAGCCTTGAATTACCAGGTTCAGATAACAAGCCAGCTGGATACCTTGTGCCAATCGGTAAATTCTTTGATCAGAACAAAGAATTAATTAAATTAATGGGGATGTGGCGAGATGCCCATCAATACGCTTACCCATCTCGATTTAAAGTCACCGATGACGGAACCACCAAATGGCTGACTTCGGCAGTTATCGAGAATGAAAATCGATTACTTTTCTTAATGCAAAATCCGGATGGTAAATATCTTGGTCATATTGGACTGCTGAAATTGGATAGTGAGCGCTGCGAAATAGACAATGTGCTTCGAGGCGAATCCGAAAACCCCGGTTTTGTCACGTTAGCCTTAATCGAACTTGAAAAATTTGCTTACGAAGAATTAGGGCTAGAGAATTTAGAGCTACGTGTTCTTGAATCTAATAAACATGCAGTCAATTTTTACTTAAAAAATGGCTACATTGAATCACGCCGGATAAGTCTGCAAAACGTTGGAACTGAGGAGCAGATTAATCTAGTTGAAAGTTCAGAAAATATCTCTGACTACTTTTTAGTACTGGCCAAGAATTTAACAATGGCAAGAACTGTGCAGGATCAAATTTTGACTGCCGGTCCATCTATTTCGAATCGCGAACTTACATATGTTTCAGATGCAACTGTTAAAGGTTGGAACAATAACCATTCAGATTACCTGACAAAATTCCAAGCTGATTTTGCTGAATACGTTGGTGCTAAATATGCTCTTGCTACAAGTAGCTGTACAGGTGCACTTCATCTTTCGTTACTTGCTCTTGGCATTGGTCCAGGCGATGAAGTAATTGTTCCTGAAGTGACTTGGGTAGCAACCGCAAGTGCAGTTAGATATGTTGGAGCAACACCAATTTTTGCTGACATCGATCCAAAAACTTGGTGTATCGACCTTAAATCTGTTGAAGAAAAAGTCACATCAAAAACGAAAGCGATTATGCCAGTACACCTCTACGGCTTCGGTTCAGATATGACTTCAATAACCAAGTTCGCTAAAGAAAGAAATATTGCAATTGTTGAAGATGCTGCGCCAGCTATCGGTACTTTAATCGATGAAAAGCCAGCTGGTAGTTTTGGCGAATTTGGAGCCTATAGCTTCCAAGGTGCAAAAATGTTGGTCACCGGTGAAGGTGGCATGTTAGTTACTTCAGATCCAGATCTTTTTGAACGAGCCAGAAAAATACAAGATCATGGTCGAAAGCCAGGCACTTTTTGGATTGAAGAGCTTGGCTATAAATACAAAATGAATAACATCACTGCGGCTTTGGGACTTGCCCAATTGGAACGTAGCGAACGACAAATTGAACAAAAACGACGAATTGCAACTTGGTACCAAGAAGCGCTGGGCGCAAATCCCAAATTAACAATGCAAGTTGAGGCTTCAAACACTAGATCGATCCATTGGATGAATAGCATTACATTGGCCAGTGATGTTTCGATAACTCGGGATGAAGTAATGGAAAAACTTAAAACTGATGGTATTGATACTCGTCCAGTATTCCCAGCAATAAGTCAATATCCAATTTGGGATAAGCCACACGTTCCAGGTGAAGTGGCTACCCGAATAGGCGCTCAATCAATCAACCTTCCAAGTGGGGTTAAATTAAGCAAAAAATCTGTGCAAAAAGTTTGTGATGCAATCAATAACCTGATCGGTTAAATAATTTCTAGTTGAGGAGATCTGTTGAGGCAAGATATTCGAGTTTACGCTCGAGGTGGTCTTGGTAACCAACTTTTTCAATTCAGCGCAGCGTATAGTCTGTCAAAAAAACTGAATTTACCAATAACTGTTGATGACTCACTTCTTATTTCAGGATCAAAGTTAAAAAATGTGGCCAAACGAGATCTTGAATTAGATAGCTTCGAAAATTATTGCAACTTCAGCTATCAAAATATCGGAGCCAAAAACACTTTAAAGCAGAAATTCTTAACCATTCAGCGTTTACTCGGCGATAGATTCCCAAAATTTCTCTTAAGGATGGGAACTTATGCCAACGAAAGTAACGACTCGTTTAGTCTATTTGATGAAATATCTATGCCAGTGACCATAAATTCATACTGTGGAAACCGTGTTTATTTTGAAGATTTCAGCTCTGAAATCGTTACTCAAATAACAAATATCAAAAATCCTTCAGATACCTACCAAAGTCTGAGTGAAGAAATTCGTCAACAGAGTCCAATTGCTATTCACCTTAGATTGGGTGATTATAAAAACTTAAGTGATATCTATGGGAAGCCAGACATTAAATACTATAAAAATGGTATTGATCTTTTAAAGCTAAAACTGGGTGAACGACTAATTTGGGTTTTTTCGGATGAACCGACAAAGGCCGAAGAGTTTTTCTCAAATGAAATACAGGTAGATAAGTTTGTTCAAGTCAATCAGGAAGTTAGACCGATTGAATATCTAAATGCTATGGCGCAATGTCTAGGAATCGTTTGTGCAAATAGTTCATTTAGCTGGTGGGCTGGGTATATTGCAAGTGAGAGGACTGCTGCCCAAGTTATTTTTCCTCGACCAATGTTCAACTTGGAAGCAATTAAAGAGCCATTTAATTGGCTACCAACTAATTGGATTTCACTTGGCCGTTCGATGGAAATTTGAAAATTATGAATAAAGTGAGTTTTGAAGTATTTCTAGGTACTTATAATGCTGCTCCTTGGATTGCTGGTGTAATTAATTCATTGGAGCAACAAACTTGCGAACCTTTTGTTGTGAACATCATCGATAACTCTTCTACGGATAATACAGTCGAAATAATTGAAGATTTATTCTCGAAATATAAAATGCGCAATACCTATAAGTTAGTCCAAAATTCTTCGAACATTGGGGCGATCAGTACGTTTCTTGATCGGCTTGACTTATTCGAGCAAGACTGGATATTTATGGTTCATCAGGATGATTTCTATCATCCTGATCATTTTGAAACTCTAATTGAAGGTATTTCAAAAGCAAGTGCGTCCACAAGTCTTGTGTTTACTGCGATGAAACGAATGGATGAAAATAACAACGAGATATTTTCAACTCCGTCGATAGCGTCAAAACTTTCTGAATCAGACAGATTAGGAAATTTGCTTTTAACCTTACAGATTAATCCTGTGAACTTTCCTGGATGTGCATTAAGAAAGACGGTTCTTGCCTCGGTTGAAACAACCAGACACACGACGGCTTTTAATGACACAGAGATGTTACTTCGAATGATGTGCGTATCTGATGTGAAATATATACCTAAAGAAACTATGCACTACAGAATTCATGCCGGGAATGCTTCAGCCATAACAAACAATTTTGCCAATTCGCACGCAGTGCTAATTGGGCTAATCGAACTTTTCCATTCACAAGAATTCACAAATCTCATTAGGTCCTTGGTCTCTGAAGAAAATTCTGATCACTTTTTCCAATCACTCAATGAAGCACTGGCAATTCGACTAATTGATGATCAAACTAGAAATTTAGCTCAGGGGATTCTGGCAGAACGATTAGTTCGAGTGCTGGGATATCAAAATAAAGCGGCTTCAAGTTTTCTAATTCAAGCGCAGTCAAACCTTGGATTATTGAACGAGGCAAAAATTGTTCAGAATCTCGCTCAGAATTTTCATTTCAATTTGCAGAATTTAAGAGTCAACGATAAAGCCATTAAAAACTTTAAAGCTTTCGACCCACTGAACATCAATGATCCTAAATCGCACCTT
>CAJBBC010000069.1 GCA_903951185.1 uncultured Actinomycetes bacterium | reverse complement strand
TGAACTATCCGGCTTAAAATTAAATCCACCTGACTCGGTTAGGGTCAGATTTATGCAGGAAGCTCTACTAGCTATTGCAACTTCAGATACAGGGATTGTGAATGCACTTGGCCTCTCATCAACCAGACTCCCTGCACTTATGCCAGTTGGCACACCCCCTGCTGCACTAATTATGGCTTTCCAGAAATCCACAAGTGAACTCAATGATTGTGGCTCAAGTCTTGCCTGCGTTAAGCCATCAGTTTGACCTAGGCCATACCAAAAAAATTTGACACCACTTAAATCAGGTAGCGCACCGTCGGATTTGAATTGGCCAGCCTTTAATGCTGCACCTTCCGCAGGAAAGTTATCAATAAAGTTGAGTTGCCCGACTGTGTTAATGCCATTTCCAATGATGAAAATTGACTTATCTCCGATGGCATTAGACATCCCATTCGAAAGTGCTTGAATAGCTGCCAGCTGATCGGTTTCAGCATCTATGGATATTGATGAATCAAATTCACCTGTAAAACATTTTGAAATTAAATCGAGGTCACTTTGCAAATCCTTGACCAATTCGTCTCGGTCAACACCTGTTAAAGCGTCTGGAAAATTAAGAACTTTGGTTCGTTCAATACCCGGGCTACCGTCGGCCACAGATATCGAAACCTGAACCACAGAGTTTCGATCTAAATTTTGATCAATTTGAGGCAATGCTGAATTCAAGGCTGAACTAAAATCCACAAAATTTGAGGTAGGTGCAAGAACAATACCAACAAATTTTTCAGGTTCGACACTTTCTTGAACATCTTGATTCACTTTGCACCTTGCAGAGTTATCTGTTGCGGGAACGCACCCAGACATAAAAAATGATACTGAAATTAATCCAATAATTAAAACATAATTCTTGCGCGAGGACATTACTTCCTGTACTCCTGCTCGAGATAGTTTGATGTAAATTCGACATTTCCGACTTGATTTACAAGTGCTCGTCTATAGCTCTCTCTCACGGCTGAAAACAATTCATCTGCTGCGATAGCGGTTGCATCATCTGCACTTGATTTAGACATTTCCATAATTGCTTCAGCTGAACTTAGTTCATTTTCAGTTCTAGAAATCTTCTTCCTTAGTCTGGAAGCTTTAATTTGAATTAATCTTTGCTTGAAATCCAATTTTTCGTAATTGTATAAATGAGGGTTTGATCTCGATTCAAAAAAGATTAACCATGCGCCTAAAGCAATAAGAATTAGTGCGTTCATTAAATATATAATTGGCTCTTGAATTGGAAATTTTTGATTTTCAATGCCAATTCGAACCTCGGGAAGCATGAGTGCAAGCCTGACGTAAACCATCGTGACGATAAATCCAAACCAAGTAAATAGCAAAACCAAAATTTCATTTCTATTTGCAATACGCGCCCTGTGGCCTTTGTAGATCCAAAGTAACCTTTGGCCTATGAAATGCGGGAAGACGACCTGAGCTGCTACTGCGGGCAAAGTGAAAAGTATCGGCTCCCAGCCGTCCATTCCAGGAATATTGTTGAAGGATACGTAGATGATTCCCACGTCTACAAGGGCGATGAGTAAATAAGTTATAACAGGAATTGAAAGTTTAAGCGCATCTGTGATGATCGATCCACGAACCGG
>CAJBBC010000068.1 GCA_903951185.1 uncultured Actinomycetes bacterium | reverse complement strand
TGGCGAAAACTTGCTCCAGATAACATCAGACATTGCAGCAAAAGTTACGCCAAGAATTCCAATTAAAACTGCCCAAACAAATGCATACACTTGCATCTGATAACTAAGTGTCAGGGCATCTGTAGCAAACGAGCTGCCTCCCTGGCTTAAGACCATAGACAAAAAAGTTGGTGAACTTACCGGCTGGGTGAGAAATGTTGAAGGATCTAAGAAGCCATACTGCGTAATTTCAACGCCATTCACTAAATGATTTTTGCTGTCACCGCTACCAATCCAAGCAACAGCATCACCGATACTTCTTTTACCTAACATTAGCTCGACGACATAAACGACGACTAATCCCAGAAGGCTTGGTAAAATCAATAACGATGACTTTAATCGGAAATGATAAACCTTAAGTCGATCCTTTTTTACAGTGAATCCAGCGACGAGCATGGCAATGCTCACAAATAAAAAAATGTAAATTTGAAAATCCCAATTATTGAGGTAACTCCGAGTAAAGAACCCACGAACAACTAAATAGAACGGCGATAGGCCAATTAGCAAAACGCTGGCAAATGCCGCTCTTTGTACTGGATATTCAGTGGGCATAATCGGCGCTATTAAAAAAATCGCAGTAACAAGAAGTAGAGACATTCCGGCAACAGGGCTAAGTTCTCGACTAACTAGAAGAGATACAGGAAAAATGATCAGTAGAAAGAAAACAACTGTGTTTGTTTTCTTGCCAATCTGGGATTCTCTCACCAATTTAGTCTATTAGAAGTTAAAGAAACCTCCGATATTGGTAGGCTTTAGGAACATTGGTATTTAGGACGAAATGAAATTACTAGTTGCAATTCCAGCCCTCAATGAACACCTAACAATTTCTAAAGTGATTGAACAAGTTCAAGCTGAGCTTCCCACTTCGACTGTGTTAGTTATCGATGACGGATCAACCGACGATACAGCAAAATTTGCATTGACAGCTGGGGCGAAAGTTATATCCATCCCATTCAATGTTGGCGTAGGTGGTGCAATGCGAGTTGCCTTCAAATACGCCTTAGCAAACAATTTCAGTCATGTGGTTCAGATCGATGCTGATGGACAACATTTAGCTTCAGAAGTAGAAAAACTCTTAGGAGCTGACAGCTCGAGCAATATAGTAATTGGAAGTCGCTTTATGAAAAAGGATGGCCACTATAAAGTAGGCGGGGTAAGGCGTAGCGCCATGCTTCTTCTTGCATTTATAACAGGAAAAATCTGTAAGAGTAAGTTAACCGACGTGACGTCTGGCTTTAGGTTGACTTCTGGAAAAGCTATTGAGCTTTTTGCTTACGAATACCCGAGGGAATATTTGGGTGACACTGTGGAATCTTTGATAATTGCTCATCGATCAGGAATACAAATTTCGGAAGTTCCAGTGAACATGAATTACCGCGAAGGTGGTAACCCAAGTCAAAATACGCTTAAATCAATCTGGCATCTGATTCGTGCTCTATTAATTATATTTTTAGCAATTTTTAAGAGTCAAAGTAAAACAAAGAGATTGGTGTAGTTAGTTGCTAAATCTTACTTTTTGGATCGTAGCTGCTGTTTTAATCAGCGCAATCTTCGAGCTACTTCGAAGAAAAGTTATTCGTGAAAAGTACGCCATCGTATGGTTGTTGATGGCATTAATCATTATGGTTGGCGCTATTTTCCCAAATTCGGTTAATAACCTAAGTCGCTCACTTGGCTTTTTAGTTTTAGCTAACTTTGTGCTTTTTGTTTTTTCA
>CAJBBC010000067.1 GCA_903951185.1 uncultured Actinomycetes bacterium | reverse complement strand
GCAAAAATAGACTATTTAAACAGCCAAATACCAAGCACTTTTTGGGATGTGGCACACTCATCTTGTGGCTAATACATCAAACCCGGCAAGTAGCAAAGTTCTGCTTGCCGTTGGTAAAGAAACTGTATTAGTTGGTCGAGTAATTGAGAGCGCTGTTACTTCAGCGCGGAGTGCCGACCCAAATTTTGTTCGACTTGAAATAGCGGCAAATAGCGATGATGCTGCAGGTGAATTCGCAAATGCAATGTCACCTTCACTATTTGGCGAATTAACTGTTTTAGTGGTGAGTGGAATAGACAGTGCAACCGACGAATTGTCAGAGCAAATCACAAAATACATTTCAAATACACCAGAACATATTCGCCTAGTTATTACTCATCCAGGTGGGATTAAAGGTAAACGCCTACTCGAAAGTATCCGCAAAGCCGGCGCTATTGAGGCAAATTGCAGCGAACTTAAGTCAAAAGATTTAGAAGCCGCTTTAGTTGCTGAATTTAAAAAACATGGCCGTAAAGTAACTTCAGATGCAATAACCCAATTACAAACTTCACTGGGTACTGGGTTAGGCGAGCTACTTTCAGCGGTTTCACAACTTTGCACTGATGTTGAAGCTCAACTAATTGAACAGTCACACGTGAGTACTTACTACTCGGGTGTTTCAGATGTAATGGGTTGGACGATGAGCGATGCTATGTGGAATGCCCAACCACTTGAAGTTCTTGAGCAATTACGCTGGTCCCTGCAAGGTGATAGTGCTTCGGCAGTGCCAGCTATTAGTGCAATAAGCAATGGCCTGCGCGCTCTAGTTAAATTCGCCGGTGCTCCGGCAGGAATGTCGGATAACGAATTAGCTGGAGTCGTTGGAGTTCCACCTTGGAAACTGCGGATGCTGCGCAACCAAAAAAATCGATGGACGCCAGAGCAGTTGGCAACTGCGGCCCGACTATTGGCGCAAGCAGATCGAGCAAGTAAGGGAACGAGTTATGACTCTGGTATTCCAGGCGGAAAAAGTTTGGATACGGTTCAGTCTCAATATCGAATCGAAAAAGACTTAATGGCGATCAGGCCACCAAAAAATTAATCGGACAAAAAAATTAACCCTGCACAAAATACGCAGGGTTAATTAAAAGTTTGAATTATTTTTTAGTTACTGCAGAGGCAAGTGATGACTTGCGGTTTGCAGCTTGGTTTTTGTGAATAACGCCTTTTGATGCGGCTTTATCAAGGGCACGAGAGGCATCTTTTAGTGCTGATTCAATTGAAGCGGCATCGCCAGCAACTAGTGCTTCGCGGAATCGACGAACTTTAGTCTTCAGTGCGCTACGAACGGATTTATTGCGTTCTTGTGCAGCATTATTCTGAAGAATTCGCTTCTTCTGGGACTTAATATTTGCCACTTCTTGCCTCTTCTATTTTGTTTAACTCTATTTATACAACTGCGTTTTGCAGTAGTTGCAAGCCTTAAGATTACCTGCGAAGTAGGCAATTGCTCAAATTCAGTGAATATGTGCGAATATGGGCAGGCAATTCCCTTAAAAATCAACGTTCCCACCAAAGGATTTCCATGGCCGCTTCGCTACCAGTAGTTGGAGCAACGCCACCTGAAATTATCCGAAATTTCTGCATTATTGCTCATATCGACCATGGCAAATCAACTTTAGCTGATCGAATGTTGCAGTTAACCGGTGTTGTTGATGCTCGCAACATGCGAGCACAGTATTTAGACCGGATGGATATAGAGCGTGAACGTGGCATCACCATTAAAAGCCAAGCCGTTCGGTTACCTTTTGTAGCTGATGATGGCAATAACTACGTCCTTAATTTAATTGATACACCTGGCCACGTCGACTTCACTTATGAAGTAAGTCGCTCACTTGCTGCCTGTGAAGGCGCAATACTTTTAGTTGATGCAGCCCAGGGAATTGAAGCTCAAACTTTAGCTAATTTATATTTAGCATTAGAAAATAATTTAACTGTTATTCCAGTGCTAAATAAAATCGATTTACCTGCTGCGCAACCTGAAAAATATGCAGCTGAATTAGCACACATTATTGGTTGTAAACCTGAAGATGTATTTAAAGTTAGTGCCAAAACTGGCGCTGGTGTCGGTGAGTTACTAAATGAAGTTGTTAAACAAATTCCGGCTCCAGTTGGTGATGCAAATGCCCCAGCTCGCGCCTTAATTTTTGATTCGGTTTATGACACATATCGTGGTGTGGTTACCTATGTTCGGGTGATCGATGGTCGCATCCCACACCGGGAAAAAATTAAAATGATGAGCACGCTGGAACAGCACGAAATTTTAGAAGTTGGCGTAATTTCACCTGAGCCAGTTCCGTCAAAAGGTATCAGCGTTGGCGAAGTAGGTTACTTAATCACCGGTGTGAAAGATGTTC
>CAJBBC010000066.1 GCA_903951185.1 uncultured Actinomycetes bacterium | reverse complement strand
GCTGAGAAGTATTCAGCTTTGCCACGTCCAAAATGATGTTGCTGATCGGCGGGTTTCATTGCCGTGCGCAGAGCAAGTAGCGCAATAAAAGCAGCCACGATATTTACGGTTGATTCAAGTGCATCAGATAGTAAACCAACAGAGCCGGTGAACCACCAGGCTAAAAGTTTTAAAGTAAAAACGACAAAACCGGTAGCAATCGAGAGGTAGGCAAACTTAAGTAGATTTACGGGTACAGGTTTAGTTTCGGCGTTGCTCATCTGACTATTGTTTCAGAATCATGTGAGTTTGCTCGTTTAGGGCTTGCTCGTTTAGGGCTTGCTTGATTAGGGCTGATGTATTGGTACATTCTTCGGTCGACCATGGCGTTCACTTGGTCGCTGCCTAAGCCCAGCACCGTACAACGCTTGAAGTATTTCTCTTGAACTAACTTCACGAGCTCCATGTTGAATAGCTATTGTGCGCATGTGTTCAGGCAGATCAAAATGATCTCCTTGGAAGCCACGTTCGGGTATCCCCATTTTTTGGGCAAACTCTTTAAGTTCACTAACTGAGGTGTCACTAATCATGTGACACCATAACCAATCTCGCCAAGGCCAGATTGCTGTATCAATCAATATCGCCATAACTAGATTTAGTCAGTTATTCCAAATCGGGAGTGGAATTTAGCCAATGGTTTTGGAGCCCACCAGTTCCACTTACCAGCAATACGCATTAAAGCAGGAACTAAAATCGCCCGAACTATTGTTGCATCCAACATAATTGCAAAAGCAGTACCTAATCCAAGCATCTTGATTGAAGTAACTCCGCTAGTTACAAAAGTAATAAAGACTAACGCAATCAGAATTGCCGCTGCACTAATAATTCGGCCAGAACGTTGTAATCCAAAACTCACTGCGTCTTGAGTGCTAGCCCCGTTATCGTGTTCTTCTTTTATTCGGCTGAGCATGAATAATTCGTAATCCATTGATAACCCAAAAGCCACAACTGCCACTAAAACTAAAGTGGAAGTATCAATAGTTCCAGTGACGGTGAAGTCACCAACTAACCACATCAGATTACCTTCTTGGAAAACGTAAGTAACTAAACCTAAAGTTGCCGCCAAGCTAGCAAGATTTAGCAGCACTGCTTTAATCGGCAACAAAATACTGCCGGTGTACATAAATAAAACAAGTAGCGTTGCAATCGATAGCCAAGTGATTACTGCCGGTAAATGATCTGAAATACCTGCCTGTGAATCAACATAGATAGCGGAAGCGCCGCCAATTAAGCGCCCTTCAGGTAAATCCATATCCCGAATGTCTTTAACTGTTTCAACACTTTCAGTTTGACGTGGACCATCGACTAGCACAACGCTTATTCGACTGTAATCACTAGTTGATTGCTCAGGGATTGCCATCGGCAGCGGCATAGTCTGGCCATGTTTAGTAAATGTCTTAGGGGTGAGCACGCTAACTACATTTTCGTACTTAGCGATCTGACTTGCGATATTTTCAACTTGCTCATCGCTTGCACTTGCTTTTGGAATAACAATTTCTATCGGCGAAGAAGCTTGCCCATCAAATCGAACACGACTAACTTCGCCTGCGATTGCAACTGGCGCATCAGCTGGAAGTACTCGGTCATCAACTTGACCGAATTTCACATTTGCTGCTGGGGCAGCAAAGAAAGTTAGTATTGCTACTGCCCCAAGGATGAAAATTAGTGGACGCTGCATAACTTTGCGAGCAATCCAAGCCCAACCACCATCTTCCTTAGTAACTAGTGCACTACTACGAACTTTCCACTTATCAACATTTTTACCGAGTAACGCAAGTACCGCAGGTAGCGCAAAAATGGACGACAAGATGGCAAAAAATACGACGCTTACTCCAGCGTAAGCAAATGACTTTAAGAAATATTGCGGGAAGAGCACCATTGAACTAAGTACTAACATCACTGCGATACCCGAGAAGAAGACAGTTCGGCCTGCAGTTGAAATAGTTTTACTCACACTTTCCTCAACTGAGCGCCCAGCATGTAATTCTTCGCGGAATCGATTAACAATCAAAAGTGCATAATCAATACCAAGCCCAAGGCCTAGACCGGTAATTAGGTTAAGTGAGAAAACTGAAATATCAGTTACTTGGCTGATTAAATACAGAGTCAAAAAAGATCCGAATACAGAACCTAATGCCACGATCATTGGTAACCCTGCTGCAATCGCAGTGCCGAAAATAATAAACAGCAGAATAATATTTAGTGGGATAGCAATCGCCTCTGCGATAACTAAGTCTTCTTTAATTTGATTATTAATGGAGAAATAAACAGTCTGCAGACCTGCTACATAAATAGTTGCACCAGACCGCTGGCCATCGAATTTTTCTTGTAAGTCTCCAGCTGTGCTGGCGGCAGCTTCAGAATCGATCCCTTGATCGAAGTAGATACTTATTACTGTTGCTTTTCCATCAGTACTAACCATTGATTCTTGTTTGCCAGCCGACCAGTAAGTAGCGACTTGATCAACATTTGGTTGAGTAGCTACTTCATTCGCGATTTCGGTAACAATTTTTTCAGTAGCTGGATCTGTTATGGCAGTTGGCGTATCAACAATGAAGACAACACTATTTTCTCGAACCTTGAATTCATCCTTTAGCAGTATTTCAACTTTCGCTGATTCGCTATTGGGATTGTCATAACCCTGGGATTTCGTATTCTTAAAAACACCAAAACCGATTGCACCAGCTGCGACCACAAAGACTATGTAGCTAGCCAAGATGGCTTTGCGATTTCGGAATACGAAGTGGCCGATGCGATCAAACATGAAATAGCTCCTGAGATTTATGACATAAGTCTGCCATGCAGTGGATGTTTTTGCTTTTTTAGGTTAGCGAATTGAAGTTGTTAGAGTTTTTGAGGTCGATTGACCAATTCGACCGTCACTTGTGGTCACGCGAAATTGGTTACTAGTTTTGTTTGCGCCAGCTGGGAATGAAGCTGACCAGGCACCGGAACTATTAGTACTTACAGTTCCTACATTTCGCCAAGAACCAGAACCTATTCGGCGTTGAATAGTAACCTGAATCCCGCTTATCCCTGGTGAAACAGCACCGCGAATTGAAATTGTTGAATTGCGATTTACTTTGCCTGGGCCAAGTATTGTGACAGCTCCGACAGCAGTTAATGTTCGAGAGCTAGTGACAACTGAATTTAATTTACTTGCTGCCACAATTCGCATTTTGTATGAACCAGCATTGACGTCATTCCAAGAAGTTTTCCAAACGCCTTTAGCGCCGGTGGTATCAGTTGCGACAGTTGCCCATGTTCCTGAACGAAGTACTTGCAGACTTACCGCAATTCCAGTTTGAGCAGGTAGTACACGACCAGTCACACTTGTTGAACCCGGTTTAATTTTTGCACTCGGCCATTTAACTGAAGTTACACTTTTTACTTTTACTGAAGCAGTTGGCACATTTGCGGCAACTGGGGCAGGCAGAACTGGAGCTGGAGCGGCAGGAGCTGGGGCAACAACTGTTGGGGTAGGAGTAGGTGTCAAAGTAGGCGTTGATGTCGGGGTTGGTGTTGCTGAACTTGTTGGTGTTGGACTTGGATCTGGACTTGCGGTTATCGCTGTGAAGTAAGTTGATTTCGCGCTAAACATTGTTTTTAGTTCAGCTGGGGTAATAGGACCACTCGGTCCGACATTGATAGTTAATGCACTACCTGAACTATTAGTGACAGTTAATTGGCTAACGCCACCACTTGCGTAAGTTGTAAATGACAGCGCTGCTACATCAGTTACTCGACTATCTTGAGCTTTAAGTCGAGCTGCGAGTGTGGCTTGATCAATTGTTACAGTCCAAGAAATATTCGGATTACCGGTATTTGCATTCAATGACCAACGATCATCGGAGCCCAGTAGATAACTAACTGGACTACCACCCCAAACTTCGTGTGCGGCTTGCGAACGGCCACCGGTTGAAGATGAGTAGTAAGTACTAATCACTGAACCATTAGCGGTAACAACTTTGCCCGTGTTACCGGAGACTGTCTCGTTTACCGCAGCAACCCAGCTAGCTCCATAAGACGAAACTTCTTTATTGAATCCACTAAAGACTTGATGCGTCGAAGTTGTATAAATCTGGCACTGACAATCATCAACAGTTGTTGAGTTTGGATTATTCAACATTTTATAAATTGCATAAGATCGCGCTGCAACAGTTTGTGCTTTAAGTGCTTCTTTAGACCAACTTGATGGAACTTCACCAAGGCCATAAAGGTATTCATCATTTACGCGCAAAGTATTTACCGCATGCAAATCTTGAACTGAGTCTGCACCGGCATTACTTACAAATAAATCAACGAATCCATATTTGTACCGATTCGGACAACTTGATCCGGTCACACAATTGCCAAGGATCACTGATTCAGAGTTACGCGGATCACCAGAGTTAATCGCTAAGAGTGTGGTGGTGTTATTCCAAGTGACTCGAGCGTTGCCAGCATCAGTTATGTTTACTCCGGTTCCAGTAATCGAGAATTTTGTACCAGATTGGGTTACGGCCAAAGTTGTTCCAACTGGAACATCTATTGCAGCTGCGCCATCAATTGATATGCGGATTGGTTCAGTTACGCCACCATCAACTGGATTATCTTCACCACGTAACAAAATGTAAGTTGCATCGTTATCTAGACTGGCCCGAATTAAACCAGCATTCACACCAGTGCCGGTAACTGTATCGAAATCGGCATAACTCGTACCCGGAAAGTAGTTAGAAATAATTTGATCAGCTTGATAACCCTCAAGTGCCATACCTTGAGCACCATATTGAGAAAGACCTAAACCATGTCCCCAGCCTGAACCAGTTACGGTGAAGGTAGTTGGTAAATAAGCTGCATACGCAGTTGGGGGATTCACCAAACTCATGCCAAACATTAAGACCAGGGCAGAGCGGAAACGCGGGAAGTTCATTTGCCTAAACTTTCGGGGAAGAGACGTACTTTTTAATTAAACAGGTTAAATACTGTGAAAATTGGAAGCGACACTTAGAAACAGTGGATTTTCGGGCAGTTTCGCTATTAGCAATCAACTTAACTGCCAATTTCAGCGAGTTAATCCTTTGACCTACGATTAGAGGGATTACAAAGTCGACTTAATTGAAGTCGCACTATTTAATAAGGATTTTGCGTGAGCTTACTCGACAAAGTACTGCGAGCTGGAGAAGGCAAAATCTTGCGTAAGTTGCAGTCACTTGCAACTCAGGTAAATAGTTTAGAAACTCATTTCACTGGTATGTCTGATGCCGAGTTAAAAGGAATGACTGACGAATTTCGTCAACGTCTAGCGAGTGGCGAAACACTTGATGATTTATTACCAGAAACTTTTGCGGTAGTTCGCGAAGCAGCTCGGCGCACACTCGGCCAACGTCATTACGATGTGCAGTTAATGGGTGGCGCTGCATTGCACTTAGGCAACATTGCTGAAATGCGAACTGGTGAAGGTAAGACACTTGTTTCTACTTTGCCAGCATATTTAAATGCACTTTCCGGCAATGGCGTTCATGTTGTAACTGTGAACGATTACTTAGCTGCACGTGATGCGCAGTGGATGGGTCGAGTTCACCGTTTCTTAGGTTTAAGTGTTGGCACAATTCTGGCAAATATGGATCCAGTTGCCAGACGCCAAGCTTATGAAGCTGACATTACTTACGGCACAAATAATGAATTTGGTTTTGATTACTTGCGCGACAATATGGCCCACACGCCAAATGACCGAGTGCAGCGTGGTCACAATTTTGCAATCGTTGACGAAGTTGACTCGATTTTGATCGATGAAGCGCGTACTCCGTTAATTATTAGTGGACCAGCCGATCAAGCAACCAAGTGGTACAGCGAATTTGCTCGCTTAGTTCCGCGGTTAGTTAAAGATACAGACTATGAAGTCGATGAAAAGAAACGCACAGTTGGCATCCTTGATCCAGGTGTAGAAAAAGTTGAAAACTGGCTGGGGATCGACAACCTATATGAATCTGTAAATACCCCATTAGTTGGTTACTTAAATAATGCACTGAAAGCTTTGAATTTATTTAGACGCGATAAAGATTACGTTGTTATGGATGGCGAAGTTTTAATCGTCGATGAACATACTGGCCGTATGTTGGCGGGTCGCCGTTACAACGAAGGTATGCACCAGGCTATTGAAGCTAAAGAAGGCGTTCCGATTCAAAATGAGAATCAGACTTTAGCCACCATTACTTTGCAGAACTTTTTCCGGTTGTACGACAAACTGGCCGGCATGACCGGTACGGCGATGACTGAAGCTGCTGAATTTAATCAAATTTACAAACTAGGTGTGGTGCCAATTCCAACAAACCGCACAGCACAGCGGATTGACTCAGTTGATTTGGTTTACCGAACTGAAAATGCGAAATTCAACGCAGTTATTGCTGACATCGTAGAACGCCACCGCAAAGGTCAACCAGTATTAGTCGGTACCGCTTCAGTTGAAAAATCAGAATTACTTTCTGACTATTTAACTAAAGCTGGAATTCCACACAATGTTTTGAATGCTAAACAGCATGAACGCGAAGCAAGCATCATTGCTGCAGCTGGTCGCAAAGGTGCAGTCACTGTGGCAACAAATATGGCTGGTCGTGGTACAGACATCATGCTCGGTGGAAACCCAGAGTTCATCGCACAGAAAACTTTGGCAGACCGTGGACTTGATCCAGTTGAAAACCAAGTTGCTTATGACCAAGCTTGGCCAGCTGCACTTGAAAGTGCTCAACAAGCAGTGGCAACAGAACATGAAACTGTAATTCAAGCTGGTGGTTTATATGTTCTAGGTACTGAACGACATGAATCCCGTCGCATCGACAATCAGTTACGCGGTCGTTCTGGTCGTCAGGGTGACCCAGGTGAAACACGTTTTTACTTGTCACTTCAAGATGACTTAATGCGCTTATTTAAGGGCGAGATTGTTAATAGTTTCCTAACTCGCTTTAATGTGCCGGACGATGTCCCAATTGAAGCCAAGATGGTTACAAATGCAATTCGATCTGCACAAACGCAAGTAGAAGCACAAAACTTTGAGTTACGTAAGAATGTGCTCAAGTACGACGAAGTAATGAATCGTCAGCGCCTAGTTATTTACAGCGAACGTAATCGAATCCTTAATGGTGAAGATGTAGCTGAACATATTCAAAACTTTATGTACGACACTGTAGAGGCATACGTTGCGGCCGCCACGGCAGAAGGCTATCCAGAAGATTGGGATTACGAAACACTCTGGACTGCTCTAAAAACTCTCTATCCAGTGACACTTGAAATAGATCAAGTTGCTAAGAGCGCTGGCGGTACCCGTTCGGATATCAGTGCAGATTTCTTGGCAGAGCAGATTCATACCGACACAAGTCAGGCATTTGCTAAACGTGAAGCCACTTTAACTGCGCCGGTTATGCGCGAATTAGAGCGTCGAGTAATTCTTACTGTTCTTGACCGCAAATGGCGTGAACATTTATATGAAATGGATTACCTACAAGAAGGTATTGGTCTTCGCGCAATGGCGCAAAAAGATCCATTAGTTGAATACCAACGTGAAGGTTATGACTTATTTATGGCCATGATGGATTC
>CAJBBC010000065.1 GCA_903951185.1 uncultured Actinomycetes bacterium | reverse complement strand
GCCGCTAACTGTCACGCGCATAAACCAGCGGTCACCATTAATGCCGAGAAAAACAACTTCTTGTACGGTTACGTTTCCGCTCTGATCATAATTAGGCATAACTGCGTGTATTTCAGCGCCATAATTACCATTCACTATTTTTGGAACTACTTTTGATTCTTCAAGACGATTAGAGATTTCATAGCGCAGCTCAGTCCAGGTGTCATGTTCTTTAGCTGCTGCAAATACTTGGATAGCGGCAATAGATTGCGACAAAGTTAAAGTCACTGAAACTAGTTCCCCATTAGTCTGATCGATGTCAGCACTAACATCGAGTCCTGGAAAAGTGGGTATCCATAAAGCACCGAGTTTTAAATGAGTTCCGTCATCAGGTGTTTCGTCAACGCTTTTCGGACCAGCCATTAGTTTGAGACTCCAGTCGATCCAAATCCATTGTTTCCACGCTTTGTTTCATCTAACTCTTCAACTTCGAGAAATTCTGCGAATTTAACTTCCTGAATCACCAATTGAGCAATCCGGCTGCCAGCTTTGGCGGTGAAAATTTCAGTCTGATCCAGGTTAATCAAATTAATCATTAATTCGCCGCGATAATCGGCATCAACCGTACCCGGCGCATTAACAATACTTATTCCATTTTTATTTGCTAAACCTGATCGAGGATGCACTAAACCAACAAATCCGACCGGCAAGCTGATGGCTATTCCAGTTCGGATTAATTTCCGCTCTCCTGGTTTTAAGGTGAAGTCTTCAAGGCAAGACAAATCAGCTCCAGCATCAGTGTCATGTGCGTATGTCGGCATAACTGCATTAACGTCGAGCCGCTTGAAATGAACTTTCACCACAAGTGAGAGAATACCTCTATGAACCAGCACTCCGGAAATAGCGCGTTGATAGCTGAAGGAACTAACGGTAAAAACGTTAAATACCATGAACGTTTGCTACCCGGTATTTACGTTTGGTTGCTCATCACGTTCATGACAATTTCTTTGGGTATTGCCTATGGATATGTATACGGTCGAAGTTTTGGAATTATCCTCGGCGGATTGAGTACTGGCTTAACATTCTTATTCACTTATAAAACAAGTCCGATAATTCAAATAGACGATTTAGTAGTGCAAGTCGGTAATGCGCGCATCCCAATCAAATATGTTGGCACGCCAAAATTACTTGATCAACAACAGACAGTTGCGTCCCGACGGGCGCACACACATCGAGATGCTTACCTAGTTCTTCGAGCTGCAATTAAGGAATCAGTTTTGTTTGAGGTCACTGACCTTGAGGATCCGCATCCGTATTGGCATTTTTCATCTAGGCAACCAAATCAAGTTGTCGAGATATTAAAGGAAATAAATAACTAGGGTGTAGTTAATTATGCGATACCGATTAAGCGATACGAATTAAGCGATACCGATTAAGTGATACCGATTAAGCGCAATCGTTGCAGATTGGTTGGCCCTTAACTTCTTTAGCTAATTGACTGCGGTGATTTACTAAGAAACACCGGGAGCAGGTAAATTCATCGGCTTTCTTCGGAATAACCAGAACTGTAATTGATTCATCAGATAAGTCTGCGCCCGGTAATTCAAGGTTTTCATTTATATCTGCTTGATCGGCATCTACGCTGGTAGCTGTTTTAGACGCATGCTGAGCTTTTAAATCCTCAAGGGATTCCTCATTTAACTCTTCATCCGTTTTTCTCGGGGCGTCGTAGTCAGTAGCCATGACTGTTCTTGATCTCCTGATCCGGTTAACGTTCTGACATAAGTCCTAACGCAACGTGAGGTTACTTTATGCCCGAGTTACCTCAAGCACCGCCCCCAGACTAATCAATTCGGCGCATTTCTTTGGGATATAGAGCGGCCATTCTGGTGTAAAAATCAATCGAATAAGCCAATACATCTGGATCAGCTTTACCTTCTTTTATTTTTGCCGGCACACCGACTGCAAGTGCGCCAGCCGGCACGATAGTTCCATGAGTTACAACTGCTCCGGCAGCAACCAACGCACCTGATTCAATGACAGCTTCATGATGGACCAGCGAACCTGAGCCAACTAATGCGCCATCCTTGACTGTGCATCCTTCAAGATGAGCGTTGTGGCCAATAGTGCATTCATTGCCGATAAAGGTGCCCAAGTAAGTGGTGGTGTGAATCACAGATCCGTCTTGGATCGAAGTTCGATCGCCGACCACAATTTTGTTGCTGTCCCCGCGTAAAACTGCACAGGGCCAAACTGAACTTTGGGCACCAATCGTGACATCACCAATAATCACTGCATCTGGATGTACAAAAGCTTCTGGATGAATTTTTGGAACTTTATCGCCTAGTGCATAAATCGGCATACTTGCTTATTCCCCTTTATCGGCATCGAGTGATTCAAGAATAGATACAAATTCCTGTGCCACAAGTGAATTTGAAGCCAGAATCATCGACTCGTTGGCTTGTTGGCCACGTAAGCCCGAAACAATGCCGCCAGCTTCTTGAACTATTAAACTCCCAGCACTGTGATCCCAAGGTTTAACGCCACGCTCAAAATAAGCATCTAAGTCCCCAGCAGCCACTAGACAAAGATCTAATGCACACGAACCTAAGCGCCTGATATCGCGAACGTTAGGCAAAATACTTGTTAACACATTGGCCTGATGAGCTCGTCGAGCCGAGGTGTACCCGAAGCCCGTACCAACCAAACTGTGACTCAAGCGCTGCTCGGTAGAAACGCTCAAGCGATCAACAGTTTTGATTGTGCTCTCATCGTGAATGTTGAGATCAGAACTCTGGCTAAACGTAATGCGGTAGGAACCCTTCCCGGCAGCACCTACAAATAGCGTTTGTAAACTTGGTGCATAGACCACACCAGCGATTCCCTGCCGACTCTCTTCCTCAACTAAACCTATAGATACACACCAATGTGGCAATTTGTATAGGTAATTGATGGTTCCGTCGATCGGATCGATAACCCACTGACGACCAGATGTGCTGGGCTTTGCTGCCCCTTCTTCACCTAGTAATCCATCGTCAGGACGCCCTGAGCTGATCGCGGCGACGATAAGTTCTTCAGCTAATTCATCCATGTGCGTAACAACGTCGGTGTCACTGGATTTAGTTTCGAAAATCAATTCGTTCGGGCGTTTACTTAATACCAACCCGGCGTCTAGGGCTACCTCAATTGCAAAACTCACATCCGGATCTGTAAGTGTTTGTTTGAACTCTTCCCGCGCTGTTTTGACCATAGTTACATCATCCCCTGTCGAGTTAATTGTCATGCGACACACCCCCGAAAAGCCCTAATTTGTTGGGTTTTCACGCGAAACTATCTGTAGACCTTCTGGAGGCTAGATTTTGAAAGACCTTATTTTTGTTGGGCGCAGTGATGACAACACTGCACTTGTTTTCATGGATGACGATGGTCAAGAATTCCGTGTTGAAGTTGATGATCACATTGTTCGCAATGTGTCAGCACAGAAACAAGCGTCAGATAATTCTCCAGCATTAGGGATTTCACCACGAGATATCCAGACTAGAATCCGACGCGGTGAGCAACCAGAAGACATTGCTGCCGAAGCTGGCGTAACTCTTGATCGGATTGAAAGATATGCCGGTCCGGTTTATGCCGAACGTCAGTACATGTCAGCAAAGGCACGCGAAACCTTTGTTCGTCGTCCACATGGTGAAATACGTTTAGAAGACATTGTTGTTAGCCAACTGATTGCACGAAATGTAGATATCTTAAGTTTGGAATGGGATTCCTACCGACGTGATGATAATCGCTGGACTATTACAGTGATCTGGGCTTCCGGTAGTGGAACTGGTGGCGCGTCTTGGATTTATGATCCACTAGGCCATTCAATTGTTGCCTTAGATGACGAAGCGCGTTGGTTGTTTGACGAGTCAGTTGCTGCAGTTAAAGAAGCTGTGAAACCGACAGTGCAAGTAGAGCAGAAACCAAGACTTGTAGGTTTACCAACTGTTGCACAAGATTCAATAAGTAACGAAGAGCTCGATAGTCCAGCATGGGCAGGACCAGGTCATCCGACAATTCCAGTTCCAATGCCAGTAGCTAATCCAGCGCCAGTTGCACAAGATGATTCCCCCTCATGGGATGACATTTTGTTTGGTAACCGACCAACTGACCAATAAATATTTTCAATCACTGAGATAAAGCGAGCAAATGGCTAAAACAACTGCGTCTAAGAAAAGTTCTGGAGACGATTCCGGTAAGGCCACTACTGAGCGCATCGTTGATATTGATGTGGCCAGTGAAATGCAGGGTTCATTCCTTGAATACGCGTACTCGGTTATTTACTCTCGAGCGCTGCCAGATGCTAGAGATGGTTTAAAACCAGTACAGCGACGTATTTTGCACACTATGGCGCAAATGAACTTACGTTCGGATCGTGGCCATGTTAAATCTGCCCGTGTAGTTGGCGAAGTTATGGGTAAATTACACCCCCACGGCGATACAGCAATTTACGATGCTCTTGTCCGAATGGCACAGTCCTGGTCGCTAAGACTTCCATTTATTGATGGTCACGGTAATTTTGGCTCATTAGATGAAGGACCGGCTGCATATCGTTATACGGAAGCCAGACTAGCTTCAGCAGCTAACGCCATGGTGGATTCACTTGATGAAGACACTGTTGACTTTAATCCAAATTATGATGGCCGCGAATTAGAACCAGCTGTTCTTCCATCAGCAATTCCTGCGTTACTAGTTAACGGCGCCTCTGGTATCGCCGTGGGTATGGCAACTAACATGCCACCGCATAATCTACGAGAAGTTAATGCAGCAGCTGCATATTTACTGACTCATCCAAAAGCAACACTTGATGATTTGATGAAATTTGTTCCAGGGCCAGATCTTCCAACTGGTGGAATTGTCATTGGTTTAGACGGGATTCGAGAAGCATACGAAACCGGCAAAGGCAGTTTTAGAATTCGTGCTCGAATAGACATTGAGCAAGTTTCGCCAAGACGCACTGGCTTAGTTGTGCGCGAATTACCTTATCAAGTTGGCCCTGAACGCGTAATTGAGCGCATTAAAGAACTTGTGACAAGTAAAAAGCTGCAAGGTATTTCAGATGTTATCGATTTAACTGATTATGAATCTGGCCTTGAATTAGTTATTGAACTAAAAAATGGTTTCAACCCACAAGCGGTAATGGATCAACTT
>CAJBBC010000064.1 GCA_903951185.1 uncultured Actinomycetes bacterium | reverse complement strand
TAGCTTTTCCTCGCGAGATTTTGCCCATCGCTGCCGTACTTATCGCTTCAGTTAATACCTTAATTCAGATACCCGTAGTGATTTTAGGTTACTTGATTTTTGGCGTGTGGCCGACTTTAAGTCAAATTTGGCTAGCTATTCCGATGCTACTTATTCTAATCATCTTAGCCTTATCTCTAGCGATACTACTCAGTGCGCTTAATGTATACATTCGAGATGTACAGCCTTTAACAGAACTTTCGATAACGCTTCTGATGTACGCAAGCCCAATCATTTACAGCTGGACTTTCGTTCATGATGAGTTGATTGATTCAGTCGGCAGCTCCAAATTATTTGACATCTACATTTCAAATCCAATTGCGGTTGTGATAACTGGTCTTCAAGATGCATTTTGGCCAGGTGTTCGCAAATTTTCTGACGGACAAGTTGCCAATACTTTAAATTCGATTACATCGCCAACAATTTGGACAACGCTAGGCATTGCAATACTTGGCTTGCTTCTCTCTTATAAAATCTTTCTGAAGCTTGAGCCTAATTTTGCTCGGGAGCTCTAGTGAGAAAAATTCTAATTGTTGACGATGTCTCTCTTAAATTCGATTACAAGCGTTCCAGGACAATACGTGATCGGTTAACACGTAAGAATGATCCAAAGGGTAGTTTTTGGGCTGTAAGAGATGTAAGTTTTTCTTTAAATTCGGGGGAGAGTTTAGCTTTACTGGGCCCAAATGGATCCGGCAAATCCTCTTTACTAAAAGTTATTGGCGGCATTCATAGGCCAACCTCAGGACACGTTAGGCGACGTGGCCGACTTGGCGCGCTACTTGAATTAGGCGCAGGGTTTCATCCGGAATTAACTGGGCGAGAAAACGTATTTTTGAATGGGGCAATTCTTGGATTAAAGAAGAATGAGATCGAAAGCATTTTCGATACAGTAGTCGACTTCAGTGGTCTAGCACCATTTATTGATGCCCCAGTTAAGACTTATAGCAGTGGCATGTATGTGAGACTTGGCTTTGCGATCGCTGTGCACACTCAACCGGATTTATTGATTGTTGATGAAGTACTTTCTGTCGGTGATGAAGCTTTTCAGACAATCTGTTTAGCAAAAATTAGAGACCTTCAAGCAAATGGAAGTTCTATTGTATTAGTAACTCACAATATGCAATCCGCATTAGAGTTCACCCAAAAAGGGATTGTTTTAAGTCATGGCAAAATAGTTTTTCAAGGAACTGCTGAACAAGCGATCATTTCATATCATGAACATCAGTTTGATAAGTTCGCCCCAGAACCTGGAATTTAATTACTAAAGAAGTCCAAGCAAGTATTCACCGTAACCACTTTTACGAAGCGGTTCAGCAACCCTTCGCAATTGTTCGTCAGTAATTAAACCTTGTCGCCAAGCGACCTCTTCGATGCAACCTATTTTTTGCCCTTGACGCTTTTCAACGACTTGAACGAATTCACCGGCAGCCATCAGTGAATCAACTGTGCCAGTGTCGAGCCAGGCTGTGCCGCGGTCTAGCACAGTTACAGTTAACTGTTTATTCTTTAAGTAATGTTCATTTACCGAACTAATCTCCAATTCGCCACGGGCGCTTGGCTCAATAGATTTAGCAACTTCGATTACCGAGTTGTCATAAAAATATAACCCTGGAACTGCAAAATTACTTTTTGGCTTCAGCGGTTTTTCTTCGATAGACAAAACGTTATTTTTTGAGTCGAATTCAACAACACCGTACTCGCTTGGGTTACCAACGTGGTAGGCAAAAATATGTGCACCCTTGACATCGACATTGGCTTTTAGGGCTGTACCTAATCCAGATCCATAAAAAATATTGTCACCTAAAACTAGGCTAACTTTTTCGTTGCCAATAAATTTTTCACCGATTAAAAATGCCTGGGCCAAACCATCAGGACTTGGCTGAACAGCATACGAAATTGAGATACCAAGTTGACTGCCATCTCCAAGAATTCGTTCAAAGTTAGGAGTATCTTGCGGTGTTGAAATAATCAAAATTTCAGTTATTCCGGCCATAAGTAGCAGGCTTAGTGGGTAGTAAATCATTGGCTTGTCGTAAATTGGAATTAACTGCTTACTGACACCTTGGGTAATTGGGTGTAGTCGAGTTCCAGATCCACCAGCAAGCACTATTCCACGCATGTATCAAAGAATACTGTCTATTTATAAGCCTTTGTAGTCCATCTAATTAGTGACTTTTTCGTGAAATAATAAGGGAATCTCTTCATAAACAATTCAAGACAGGTTGCGAGCATGCATTTATTAGTAACAGGTGGCGCTGGTTTCATTGGGTCAAATTTTGTTCGAAAAGTCTTGACCGGTGCATATCCTGGCTCAGCAACGCACAAAGTAACAGTTCTTGACGCATTAACTTATGCCGGTAACTTAGAAAACCTATCGGAAGTTGCAAGTTCACCAAACTATAAATTTGTGCATGGTGACATCGCTGACACTGACCTCGTAAACGAATTAATGCCGGGTATAGATGCCGTAGTTCACTTTGCTGCTGAATCTCATGTTGATCGATCTATTACGGGCTCACGCGAATTTATTATGACTAACGTTGTTGGCACCCATACATTGTTGGAAGCGGCCCGCCGTGCTGGCATTCAAAAATTTGTTCACGTTTCAACTGACGAAGTGTATGGCTCGATAGACGAAGGCTCCTGGGACGAAAATTTTCCGCTACTTCCTAACTCACCTTATTCAGCTTCTAAAGCGAGCAGTGATTTATTAGTTCGGGCGTATTACCGAACGCATAAATTGAACGTGAATATAACTCGATGCTCAAATAATTATGGGCCTTACCAATTTCCAGAAAAAGTAATTCCGCTGTTTATTTCGAATTTAATGGACGGCAAGAAAGTTCCACTTTATGGTGAGGGTTTAAACATCCGTGACTGGTTACATGTAGATGATCATTGTCGTGGAATTTATCTAGTTCTAGAAAATGGAAGATCAGGCGAAATCTACAATATTGGCGGTGGAACTGAGTTAACCAATAAGGAATTAACCGAATTGTTGCTAGAAGCTAGTGGCGCTAGCTGGGATATGGTTGAAAGAGTTGCTGATCGCAAAGGTCATGATCTTCGATACAGCGTAGATATCTCAAAAATAGAATCAGAACTTGGATATCACCCAGAAGTAGATTTTGAATCAGGGTTAGCGCAAACCGTTGAATGGTACAAATCAAACCGCTCCTGGTGGGAACCACTAAAGCAAGATAAGTAGTTGCTCAAAAATATGAAATGGCTTGTACTCGGC
>CAJBBC010000063.1 GCA_903951185.1 uncultured Actinomycetes bacterium | reverse complement strand
CTGCGACGATTTTGATGGCTTACCATTCTTGCCAGTAGCAAATGCAAATATGGCCAGGCCTGTAACGATTGCGCCGGCGCCAACACCGTAAGAAATTACTTCAGCAGCTCGATTGGAATCTACAAATACACCAACAAAAACAACGGCAATAATTGCGACAATTACGCCGATTAGTTTGGATTTTAGGTCATCAAGATTATCTACTCGAAGCCAAAGTGGAACATCAATATCTGCATCGATGAAAAGTTCATAAAGGCCGTAACCAATCACTAGGAGAACAGTGCCTAGCAAAATCGCATCAACTGCAGTTAAAACTTCTACGATTGTTTCTTTAAGGGAAAGTGTGTCAGTGAATGTATCTATGACAACAGTGATCATAGAAATCGAGCCCAAGGCCATCAGTAATAGCGCCCCCACGATCGAGGCAAAAGCCGGAATAACAACGGCGTAGCGGGTAAGACCAAGTATGCGCTTCATAATCATTGAGCCTACTTTAGGAAACTAGATCCTGGCATAAAAAAAGGCCCTTCAGAAGAAGGGCCTTTAGTGCGAGTACACCATGTAGGACTTGAACCTACAACCCATTGATTAAGAGTCAATTGCTCTGCCAATTGAGCTAATGGTGCTTGCTCGGATAGATTACCAGCCCATTTAAGGCTAAGGAAATTTGGGGTTAGCACTCTTAAGCCCTATGTTTGGGCAGATTTTCGGGTTACAGAAACCTATTTTGTGAGCGCTTGAATTTTGCTGACCACTTCAACTAATTCAATTTCTAACGCAGCCTCAGCTTGTAATTTGGCTGCATAAATAACTATTTCAGGAAGATAGGTCATCTTAGTTATATTCGCCGTGGCTTTAAATGGAGTAAGTACTTCAGAAATACTAAAGCCATGATCGCCTCCAGGTTTATATTCTGATTCAAGTCCACCGGTTGTTGTAATTATCTGCAAGTTCTTACCGGCTAATTTATGAGCTCCTTCAAAAGCCCAGTCGGTGGTTAAAACATCATCTAGATACTGTTTAAGTGAAGCTGGTCCGTGATACCAATACATTGGAAACTCTAAAACAATAGTGTCAGCATCATCCCAAAGTGCCTGTTCAATTTTATGATCAAAGTGGTCACCAATTCGAGGTAGCTGATCAATATGACGCACTGTTACGTTCGAGATATTTTCAAGCTGTTTGGCTAGATGCTGGTGCGTAAATGAATACTGAATATATGGGTGACTAAGAATCACTAAAACTTTTTTGGGCACCAGTAAAGACTAAGGCCTGCAGATGAGTTTCGAAACTCGAGTGCAGGCCTTAGTCTTTAGAGCTTTTGTTGTATTCAGGGTTATTTGTCTGATTTGTACCAATCAACATTTTCAGGGGATAAAGGTGTTTTGCCCAGAATAATATCTGCCGATTTTTCAGCCACCATCATTACCGGGGCGTAGAGATTTGCGTTAGTTACATAAGGAAATACCGAAGCATCAACCACACGAAGTCCCTCAACGCCATAAACCTTCATAGTGTCTGGATCGACAACGCTCATCTCATCCTTACCCATTTTGGCTGTACATGATGGATGGTAAGCAGTTTCACCGTCTTTGCGAACCCAATCTAAGATTTGCTCAGGAGTTTGTACTTCCGGTCCTGGGCTTAATTCACCGTCGCTGTATTGATCAAAAGCAGATTGGCTTAAAATCTTTCGAGTTACTTGAATTGCTTCAACCCATTCACGCTTATCTTGTTCAGTTGATAAGTAGTTGAACAAAATTGAAGGCTTTTCTTTTGGATCAGCACTCTTAATTTCAATGCGACCACGAGCATCTGAATACATCGGTCCAACATGTACTTGGTAACCATGTCCCTGAGCAATCCCAGTTCCGTCGTAGCGGACAGCAATTGGCAAGAAGTGATACATCAAGTTCGGGTACTTAACATCAGGATTTGAACGAGCAAAACCGCCACCTTCGAAGTGGTTTGTCGCTCCTGGACCTTTACGGGCGAATAACCAAGCAGCGCCAATAAAAGGTCGCTTCCAAATTTTAAGATTGGGATTCATTGTGATTGGTTGCTTACAAACGTGCTGAATGTATACCTCAAGATGGTCTTGTAAGTTTTGACCAACACCTGGCAGATCCTTAACTACTGGAATACCGTGCCGCTTTAATAATTCAGCCGGTCCGATTCCAGAAAGTTGAAGCACTTGTGGAGTATTGATTGCGCCACCACACAAAATAGTTTCGTGACCGCGGTACTCAATAACTTTTTTACCATGACGAGCTTCTACACCAACGGCTTTGTCGCCCTCAAAAATAATCTTGTTTACATGGTGACGAGTCTTGATTGTTAAGTTCTTGCGACTCATCACAGGATGTAAGTAAGCCCGAGCTGAAGACCAGCGGCGACCTTTCTTAACATTTTTATCAAACGGACCAAAACCTTCTTGGCGGTAACCGTTTACATCGTCGGTGCGTTGAAAACCAGCTTGTACAGCAGCGTCAAAGAATGCTTTGAATAACGGATTTTTGGCTGGACCTTTTTCTAGATAAAGCGGACCATCGTGACCACGATAAACCTTGTCTTTAGGCACGCCAGTAGCATTTTCCATTTTCTTGAAATAAGGAAGACAGTGGGCAAAGTCCCAATTTCCCATCCCTTTGTCAGCAGCCCAACGCTGGTAATCCATTGGATTTCCGCGTTGAAAAATCATGCCATTAATCGAGCCAGATCCGCCAAGTATTTTGCCGCGACCGTGATGTACTCGACGTCCATTCATATTTGGTTCTGGATCACTTTGGTACAACCAGTCATAGAACTTATTGCCGATTGGAAAAGTTAAGGCGGCTGGCATGTGAATATAAACATCCCAGATTGAATCTTTACGACCAGCTTCTAGAACTAAAACTTTATTATTTGGATCTTCAGATAGACGGTTACCTAATACTGATCCAGCTGAGCCACCACCAATAATTATGTAGTCATACATTTCGCTCATTTGGACAGCTCCTCTGCTGTATCAACCACATTTGCTAATAACATTGCGCGTGTCATTGGACCGGTACCACCTGGCATTGGCGCGATAAATCCAGCAACTGAAGCGCATGTTGGATCTAGGTCACCAAGTAAGCCAGCGTCAGTGCGGGTGATGCCGACATCAAGTAACGCAGCACCTGGTTTAATCATGTCTGGCTTTATGAAATGTGGAACACCAGCTGCGGCGACCACAATATCTGCGCGCTTAATGTGCGCAGCCATATCTTTCGTACCGGTGTGGCATAGCGTTACAGTCGCATTTTCGCTGCGGCGGGTAAGTAGTAGCCCAAGTGGACGACCAACAGTTACTCCGCGACCTACAATACAAACTTCAGCGCCGTCGATGTTCACGTCATAAGCGCGAAGTAATTCGACAATTCCACGCGGGGTGCATGGCAGGGGAGCCGGTTCGCCGAGAACTAAGCGGCCTAAGTTTGTCGGATGGAGACCATCTGCATCTTTAATTGGCAACATAGCTTCAAGCGCAGCATTTGCATCTAACCCTTTTGGAAGTGGCAACTGCACAATGTAACCAGTACAAGCTGGATCATCATTTAAACGCTTAATTGCAGCAAGTACATCTGCTTGCGTAGCACTTGCTGGTAAATCTTCACGAATCGAAGCAATCCCAACTTCATGGCAATCTTTATGTTTGCCACCAACATAGGACTGTGAACCAGGGTCATCGCCTACCAAAATTGTGCCTAAGCCAGGCGCTATACCTTTAGCTTTAAGAGCCACAACTCGCTTAGCCAAATCAGCTTTAACTGCGGCTGCCGTAGCCTTGCCGTCCAAAATAATTGCGGACATACCTATACCTCTGTGTTGGTGAAGTAATTCAACTTATCTAAAGATACTCAACTGTGGCATCGGTTAACACAGTCCATAGGTGCTGCGCAAATGAACTACGAGCAAAGATAATGTAGCAATCAGTGCAGCAGTACCACATTATGACTGGTGAGCGGAACATAATTCCTTGCGAACATTTATCGATACCAAAGTTCTTTGCACGTAAATCTTGTTCCCAAACATGCTCAAGAACTTCACGTGAATTTGGACCATAGACTTCAATTTTTGTCCGCTGCCCACTTACGTCAACAACTGAGATGTGCTGACTAGCTTGTACTGGAGCAAGCGCTTTTGCTACATCCATAGTTCCAGTTAGTAGCCATTGATCTGGCCCAAGACAAAGTGCGGAAACACCTTTGGCATTTTCGTCGTAGCCAGGCTGCCCCATGCAAGTTGCATTAATCCGAGCCACGTCACCAACATTTGTTGGCAGAGTTAAACCAAGGGCTGCATTAACTTCTGAAAACGCAGTTGAGCCAGGCTCAACACGTAAATCCCACATTGGTGTGAATGGAATTTCTTCCATCATGATTGATGACTTGTTACCGTGCTTTGCTCCACCTAGTGGGCTTTTTGCACCTGGCAAAACTTTAACCGTCACGACGCGTGTTCTCCTTATCAAAGAAAAGTGGTTCAGTAACTTGGGCCATGATGACTTTGCCACCAAATGGGATGGCAACTTGCTCACCATGTCGAGCAGCACCGTTGGCCAACATACCCATTGCAAAAGATCGACCAAGTGCAGCTGACATGTATGAACTAGTTACGTAGCCAGTGTGCGCAACTGGAGCAGGTTTAGCTGCATCAGCTGCGTTAATTACGTACGCTCCTTCTGGAATGACAACCTGTCCATCAACTGGCATGAAGCCAACAAGCTGATGCCGGCCAGCACGTGCGGTATCACTGCGAGTGAATGAGCGCTTGCCGATGAAATCCTTCTTTTTAGAAACAATCCAATCCATCCCAAGATCCATTGGAGTTTGTGTTCCATCTGTATCTTGACCAAGAATTACGTAACCTTTTTCAGCACGCAATACGTGCATAGTTTCGGTGCCATACGGGGTAATGCCAAACTCTTTACCTTCACGCATTACTGATTCCCAAATATGGGCGCCATACCAAGCTTCAACATTTATTTCGTAAGCAAGCTCACCGCTGAAGGAGATTCGTGCTATCCGAGCTGGGATTCCGGCAACATCTGCATATTTATTTTCCATAAAACCGAATGCTTCGTTAGACACATCGAGTGTTGGTGAAAGTTTTGCGATCAAATTACGTGATTTCGGACCAACAATTGCCACAGTTGAAATGTGCTCTGTTACCGATGTGCAATAAACCTTTAAGTCTGGCCATTCGGTGTAAAGCCATTCTTCTAACCAATCCAATACTTTGGCAGCGCCACCAGTAGTAGTTGTCATTAGGAAATGATTTTCACCTAACCGAGTGGTCACACCATCGTCAAAGACCATGCCATCTACACCACACATGAAGCCATAACGGCTGGCGCCGACTTTAAGTGAACTAAACATATTTGTGTAAATACGATCTAAGAATTCAGCTGCATCTGGACCTTGGATGTCGATTTTGCCAAGAGTAGATGCATCCATCACACCTACGCCTTCGCGTACTGCAGCACATTCACGCAAAACTGCATCATGTAATTTCTCTTTGCCATTAGGGAAGTACCAAGGCCGTTTCCATTGCCCAACATCTTCCATTGGTGCCTTTGCGCCTTCATGCAAAGCGTGGATTGGTGTGCGACGAACAGGATCTGCAACTTGGCCACGTTCACGACCAGCTAGAGCTGCGAATGGAATACCAACGAAAGGTGAACGGAAAGTTAGTGAACCGATTTCATCAGGTGCTTTACCAAGTGCCGCGCCAATTAGGCCCATTGTGATAGTTCCACTTGTTTTACCTTGATCATGGGCAGTACCAATAGCGGTGTAACGCTTTACGTGTTCGATACTTTGCATACCAGCTTTAATTGCACGGCGAACATCGCGCAAAGTAGCATCGCGCTGGAAATCTACGTATGCAGATAATGCTTGTTCTTCAGTCTGCGCCGGACCAAAGAAAATTGCTGGACTGTCATCGCCGCCAAAATCACCGGCGACCATACCCACTGAACTTAACCATTTAGTCGCTGCTGGCAACACAAATGCGGCTAGTTCTGGAGCCCATTTAGGTTTAACGCCAATGTAGGTGGCTAAATGAACTGTTGGCGTCCAACCACCGGAGACTGCAACTAAATCAGCATCAATACAAGCCGACTCTGTACCGTCTAAGTTGCCAACGTTTACACATTTAACTGTGCCTTTCTTTTTCTTGGCACAGGCATCAATTGCAGTTTTCCCAAAAAGTATTTCGATTCCAGCGGCGCGCACTGCATCAACGGCCGGGCCAGATGCACTTTGGCGACAATCAACAACCGCATTCACTTGAACACCAGCATTGTGCAAACGAATGGCGTCGCGATAACCCTGGTTGTCCACTGTGATTACTACTGCTGACTTAAAAACATCGACACCATCGCGGGCCACGTAAGTTGCCGCTGAATGCGAAAGCATAATTCCAGGTAAATCATTATTAGCAAAAACTAAATGACGTTGGTATGCGCCAGTTGCCAAAATTGTCTGCTGTGCCCGGAAATGCCAAGTGCGGATCCGCGCTTTTTGTTTACTGACTTTTGAGGTTTCATGGTCGGTGCGACGTTCAATCGCCACACTATAACCCTGGTCATAAAGTCCATTAACAATTGTGCGAGGTAAGTAAGTCACATTTGGCAGATTAAGTACAGCAAGTAATTCAGCTGGTACTTCTTGACCAAGATGTACTAAGTGGCCACCAGGGCGATCTTGTTCATCACAAATCACAACATCTTTGCCAACTTTTGCGTTTTCTAGCGCAGCTTTTAAACCAGCAATTCCTGCGCCAACTACAACAACATCAACATGTTTGTACTTCTTGTCGTATCGAGAATGATCTCGGGTGTCTGGTAAGTATCCAGCGCCAGAAAGTGATCGAGCTACTAATCCTTCAACCACAGGGACTACGGTGGCCGGAATCATTGGTTCGCCAGCGCCGCTATCTACATAAACCAATGCATTTGGTTCTTCATGACCAAGTCCAATTACGCCACGTGGTCGATCTCGGTAGGCCGAGTCAGTGAAATGTAAAACTTCGTTACGAAGTAGGGCAGTGGCTAATGATTCGCCAGCTTTGCCTTTGTACTTCTTGCCATCAAATTTGAAAGTTACTTTACTCATGCTGGACTCTTAGGTTGTGGTTCAAATGGTTTGTATGATTCACCAAATTCATGGTTGATGGTATTTCGCCAAACATTAAACCAGCGACGGCAACCAGCACTATGTACCCAACGCTCAGCATGCCAACCTTTTGGATTTGCTCGGTAGAAAACAAATTTCGCCCAAAGTTCGTCACTGATTTCATCACGGTTCTCTGGGTAAGCAACGCCAGCTTCTTGGCCGTAATGAAATTCAGTTTCATCACGTGGTCCACACCATGGACAAGGAATGTTTAACATCTCAATACTCCTTAGTGCGCCACACCGGCTGCGCCGTGCTCGTCGATTAAATGTCCAGTTTTAAAGCGATTCAAATTGAAACCTTTATTTAGTTCATGAGGTTGACCGGTGGCAACAGTGTGCGCCATAACCCAACCCGATCCTGGCGTGCCCTTAAAGCCGCCAGTACCCCAACCACAATTTAGGTAAAGATTCTCAACCGGAGTTAAGCCAACAATTGGTGAAGCATCTGGTGTCGTGTCGACAATGCCACCCCAAGTACGAAGTAAATGTGCTCGTTCAAAAATCGGGAATAATTCAACTGCTGCTGAAAGTTGATGCTCAATTACATGGAAGCCGCCACGTTGGGCGTAGGAATTGTATGCATCAGTGCCAGCACCCATAACGAGTTCGCCTTTATGTGCTTGGCTTACATAAACATGCACCATGCCAGACATAATTACTGTGTCTAGTACTTGCTCTAGTAATTCTGAAACTAAAGCTTGTAGTGGTCGCGATTGAATTGGAATTTGGAATCCAGCCATTTCAGCCAAAACTGAAGAGTGCCCCGCACCAACTAAGGCTACTTTTTCAGCCAGAATGTCACCTTGATTAGTTTGTACACCTTGGATTTTTCCGTCTTGAATAATCATTCCGGTAACTTCACAGTTTTGAATTATGTCTACACCCATGTCACCAGCAGCTTTGGCATAACCCCAAGCAACCCAGTCATGTTTCGCAATTCCAGCTCGAGGTTGGTAAGTAGCGCCCATAACTGGATAACGAATGTCATCACTGATATTTACAACTGGCGCGATCTTCTTTACTTCAGCTGGAGTTAGCCATTCGCTATCAATGTCAGCAACTCCATTTGCGTAGTAGTTACGCATTTTTGTTCGGACATCACTAACACTGTGTGCAAGCGTCATCACACCGCGTTGGGAGAAAAACATTTCATAGCCGACGTCTTCTTGAAGGCCTTCCCACAATTTAAGGGAGTGTTCGTAAATACCTTCAGATTCATCCCAAAGATAATTCGAACGAATGATGGTTGTATTGCGCGCCATATTGCCGCCGCCAAGCCAACCTTTTTCTAGTACCGCAATATTTGTCATACCGTGGAGTTTGGCTAAGTAATAAGCAGTCGCTAAACCGTGACCACCACCACCAACAATGATTGCGTCATACGATTTTTTTGGAGATTTCTGCGTCCAGAGAAAATCTGGATGTTCTGGTAACTCAACAGTCCGCAGTCGCTTATTTGCCATGATTATGACCTCAATCTCGTCATGCCAGGATCAAATTGTGGATCATCACTGACAACTGCTGGATAGAACTGATCAAAGTATTGCACTTCAACTTTTGTGCCTAGTGTTGAGGCTTCGATCGGCACCCAGGCATAAGCAATTTGCTTGCCAATAGTGTGACCAAAGTAGGACGAAGTTGTGTAACCAACTGATTTGCCATTCACAAATACTGGCTCCTTACCCATAGTTACGTGGGCTGAATTATCAAAGACTAAACACACAAGTTTGCGCTTTATTGCGGCTGCATCTAGGGCTTCAAATGCTGCAGCACCTTTATAACCGCCGCCTTTGCGCACAGCAAAAGCCAACCCAGCTTCATGCGGATTATGTTCACTTGTCATGTCAGTTCCGTATGAGCGGTAACCCTTTTCTAAACGCATTGAGTTAAATGCGCCACGGCCAGCTGGAATGATGCCAAATTCTTTACCGGCTTCGAGCAAAGTGTCCCAAAGCTTTAGTCCCATGTCAGCATCCGCGTAAATTTCATAACCAAGTTCGCCGACGTATGACAAACGCCAAAGGGTAGCTGGCACTTGGTCTAAATAAAGTGATTTTGCTTTGAAGTAACCAAAAGCTTCATTTGAAATATCTTGGTTAGTGAGTTTTTGAATAACTTTGCGGGCCTGCGGACCGAATAGACCAAGTCCTACTGTGCCGGCAGTGATGTCTTTAACGTGCACAGTGTCTGGAGCCACCATTTGCAAGCGAGCAACATCAACAGCACCATTTGCTCCAACCATAAAATGGTTTTCGGCTAAGCGAGTGACAGTCACATCTGAAAGAATTCCAGCTTTGTCAGTAAGCATTAAACAGTAAGTAACACTGCCTGGTGCTTTATCGAGTTTTCCAGTTGTTTGTTCCATTAAAAATTCCATGGAACCTTTGCCCGTTACTTCAATTCGTTTAAGTGAAGTGATATCGAATAGCCCAACATTCTCTCGAACGTACTGGGCTTCCGCGCCAATAATTGGTGACCAGTAACGGCTAGTCCATTCGTCTCGTTCTGGTGTTGAATACTTGGCAACTAAATCTTTATTGCAGTCATACCATTGTGGACGTTCGTATCCTGAAGCTTCTAAAAAGTAACCACCAAGATCTTGTTGGCGATGGTAGAAACCTGTAGTGCGAAGTGGGCGAGGTGCTTCCATTGGTTGCAATGGGTGAATGATGTCGTAGACCTCAATGTAGTTTTGTGAGCCGCGCATGTTGATGTGATTTGGGCCAAGTTGATGTGGCTCAAAACGGTTTACATCACATTCATGTACAGCCAGCGTTGGATGACCATCGATAATCCATTCAGCAGTTGCTCGAGCAACACCAACTGAGTGGGTAACCCAAACGGCTTCGGCAACCCAAAAACCTTTTAGCCCTTTCCATTCACCCATTAACGGGAAGGTATCTACAGTGAAGGAGAACATTCCGTTCATTCCATCCGTGATTTTTGCATTAGCAAGTTCTGGCATGATTTCGGCTGAAAGTCCCATTACTGGTTCCCATTCAGGTTGGGTAAATGGCAATTGACTTGGCATAACTGGCGCTTGATCAAAAGGCAGAATCTCTTCAGATTCAACCGGTAGGGCACGGTGTAAATAAGAGCCAATACCCATGCCATTGAAGCGCTGACGGTAGTAAAGATCCGCTTCTTGATTTCGCATAATCGGAATTGTGATTTCTTCAGTCTGGTCAGCAAGTGATGGAATGTCATCTGTCCAAGCAAGTTGGTGGGCTAATGGCTGAAAAGCTTTTGACATACCGAACATGCGGCCAACTTTTGGACCCCAAATACCAGCGCAAGAAACCACAATGTCAGCCGGGAAAAAACCTTGGTCAGTAGTTACGCCTTTGACTTTTCCATTTTCATGTTCAATCGCGATCACTTCATGACGATCTTTAAATATTGCGCCGCGTGATTCAGCTAAGCGCTGTAACCCTTGTACCGCTCGAACAGCTTTCGCTAAACCATCTGTTGGACAATAGATGGCGCCAAGTATTTTTGTTGGATCTAAAACTGGATGAAGTTGGGCAGCACGTTCTGGTGAAACTATTTCAGCTTCAAAACCATAGGCCTTAAGCCAAGATAAGCGGCGGTGTAATTCTTTAAGGCGCGCTGACGTAGTAGCAACCTCAAGCGAACCAACTTGGTAAAAGCCTGGGCCGTCTTCATGTTGTACTGAAAGCAATTTATTAATAGTTTGGTCTGCCATTATTGCCAAAGTTTTATTAGCCGTAACTTTTTGAACCAAACCTGGCGCATGTGAAGTTGAACCACCAGGTGCGGGCATTGGGCCTTGTTCGATTACTGTTACATCTG